>JBGPAN010000035.1:0-14987 GCA_041480785.1 Bacteroidota bacterium
CTTCATAGCAACGAGGAATCCACGGCCATCTTCGCCAATCACATTCTCTTTCGGAACATGGACATTCTCGAATGAAACCGGAGCCGTCACGCTTCCACGAATTCCCATCTTCTTTTCAGGAGGACCCGCGCTGAACCCCGGTGATCTTGTCTCGACGACGAATCCCGTGATGCCTTTCTCAGTTCTGGCAAAAACCGATAAGACGTCAGCAATCGAGCCGTTCGTTATCCAGAGCTTCTCGCCGTTGAGAATCCAATCGTTGCCATCAAAATGTGCCCGCGTTCTCAGGTTGAAAGAATCCGAGCCGGCGAGGGCCTCAGTAAGCGCAAAGCCCCCAATCATCTTTCCGTCGGCCAGGAGCGGGATGTACTTCTTCTTCAGAGCCTCTGATCCGCCTATGTAGATGGCATTGGTGCCGATCGACTCGTGCGCACCAATGAAGGTTGATGTGGAGAGACACCCTCGGCCAATTTCTTCCTGAATCAGGCAGTAGCCAACTTCCCCAACGCCTCCTCCTCCGTACTCTGCAGGAAAGGCAGCTCCCAGAATCCCCAGATCACAGATCTTCTGCATGAGCTCAGGCGGTATGCGCTCTTCCTCGTCAATACGGCGGGCCATGGGCTTGATTTCTGCGTTGGTGAAGTCGCGTACCATCTCTCGGAGCATTTTCTGCTCTTCTGTGAGCTCGAACTCAAACATGCGTTTCCTCTCCTGGTGATTTGATCAGACTTACTAAGAAATCGGCTTATTCCGGAGAACCCTTTTGACCAATATAGCTTGCGATGTCCTCGCCCCCGTCCACTCCGATGACGTTTCCGGAGATCCAGGATGCATTGTCATCAGTCAATAACACGATCGCCTTGGCAACATCTTCGGGTGTCGTGAGTCTTCCACCCGGGTTCTTCGCCCGCGCCACATCCCGCATCTTCAGAAAGTTCGGAATCCTGCGGGCCGCAGGTGTATCAGTGACACCGGCCATGACAGCATTACACGTAATACTCATGGGTCCCAACTCCATCGCAAGCTGTCGAAGGTGAGATTCCAGGCACGATTTTGCCGCAGAGACTGCGCCGTAGTTGGATATCACCGTATGCCCACCAGAACTTGTGAGTCCGACAATGCGACCACCCTTTTTCAGCAACTTACGAGACAACAAGCCTTGCGTCCAATACACCAGACTGTGCGCCATCACATCAAGCGTCATTTCCATCTGTGCCTGTGAAAGTGCTTCTTCGGGCTTGCTAGCAATGAATGGTTTCAGTGTACCAAATGCGAGTGAATGCAGCAACAGCTTCACGGTGTTGGACGAGTCCTTCGCAAATCGCTCCTGAATATCGTCGAGCGCCTCTTCTCTCTTGATGGAGTCGGCCGCGTTGATATTGTAGAAAATTGCTTCGCTTCCCGTGTGTTTGATGTCACGGATCACTTGCTGAACCGCCGGCATCGTTGCCTGCCTGTCCAGATGAACTCCGAAGATATTCATGCCGTGCTTCGCAAGCTCAACCGCGGTAGCCCCTCCAAAGCCGCTGGATGCTCCCAGGATCAAAGCCCATTCATTGGGTTTGAATCGAGATTCGGCTTTCATTGCATTCTCCTTCGAAATGATCGAAAATGAACTTAAAAGATAATGATTTTTCGAGGAAGATCAAACCCTATTCGACTGTCACACTTTTAGCTAGGTTTCGTGGTTGGTCGACATTGACCCCACGTGCGACAGCGATGTGGTAGGCAAGAAACTGCAGAGGTACAACATTGATGATCGGGCCAAAGTAACCGTACGTCCGCGGGACTCTCACAACGAACTCCGCGAGGTGATCGATTTCCCGATTGTCTTCGTTCGTCACCACAATGAGACGCCCCTTCCGTGCTTTCACCTCCTGGATGTTGCTCATCACTTTGTCATAGATAGCATCCTGCGGAGCAATCACGACAACCGGCATTTGCTCATCGATGAGGGCGATGGGACCGTGCTTCATTTCCGCGGCAGGATATCCTTCGGCATGGATATAAGAAATCTCCTTGAGCTTTAGGGCTCCCTCCAAAGCAACGGGGAAGTTCGAGCCCCGACCCAGGTACAGAAAATTCCTCGAAGCCTTGAATTCTTCCGCGATCCTCCTGATCTCGTCTGAGGTTCGGAGGACATCCTCAACCTTCTTTGGCAACTCCTCCAATTCACGAACCATCTTTGAAAGTTTTTCTGGTGAGACCCCTCTGGCCCCGGCAATCATCAGGGTGATGAGGGACAGGACGGTCAACTGTGACGAGAACGCTTTTGTCGACGCTACACCGATTTCGGGTCCGGCGTGCGTATAAACACCCCCCATCGATTCGCGTGCAATCGTGCTTCCTACAACATTCACAATTCCCAGCGCTGTCGCACCCTTGGCCTTCGCCTCCCGAAGGGCAGCGAGCGTGTCGGCAGTTTCGCCGCTCTGGCTGATGACAAACACGATATCATCTTTTCCGATGATGGGATTTCGATACCGGAATTCCGAGGCATATTCCACCTCGGCTGGGACTCCAGCAATCTGCTCCAGGAGATATTCGCCCACCAACGCCGCATGCCAGGAAGTACCACATCCTACGAGGATCACTCTCTTCGCTGCAATGAGCTTCTCCCGAACATGCTCCAGCCCCCCAAGTTTGACTTCTCCTTCCCCCCCAATGAGCCGTCCGCGCATTGCATTCCGGATGGCCTCTGGCTGTTCATGAATCTCTTTGAGCATGAAATGTCGATACTGGCCTCGCTCGATCTCCTGCAAATCGAGCGTGAGCGCTTGCACCTGTTTCTCAACAAGTACATCCGCAAGCGTTGTGGTTCTCATTCCCTCCTTCGTGACCACAGCAATTTCGCCATCCTCGAGATAGATGACACGGCGAGTGTGAGCAACGATTGCCGATGCGTCGGAGGCCACGATGTACTCGTTGTCCCCCACACCGATCACCAGAGGGCTGCCATTGCGTGCAATGACCAGCTTGTTGGGCTCCCGCCGTGCAATGACGACAAGACCATACGTTCCCTTCACTTGAGTGAGAGCATGACGAACAGCATCCTCGAGCGTCACGTCGCCGACATAGAATTGCTCGATGAGATGTGCGATGACTTCCGTGTCCGTTGCGGATCGAAAGGCATGACCGGCCCCGGAGAGTTGCTTTTTTAGTACAGCGTGGTTCTCGATCACACCATTATGGATGACGGCAACCTCACCTCGGCAGTCCGTATGGGGATGAGCATTGACCTCATTGGGCTCACCATGTGTCGCCCACCGCGTGTGACCAATCGCAAGTGTGCAATCGACGAATCCCGAATGAAGAGCATTCTCCAATTCCGCGATCTTTCCTGCCCGCTTCACGATCGTCATGACGCCATGGTCGAACAGCGCAACTCCGGCAGAGTCGTACCCACGGTATTCAAGCCGCTTCAGGCCCGCGAGAACAACTGGAAGGGCGTTCCCCGACCCGATGTATGCAACGATTCCGCACATACGCTACGATTTCGTTTGATCGAGAAGACTTACCACGGCCATCATTCGACCTGAAAGAGTCTTATCTCGTCTGTAAGAATGGAAGAATTGTGGATTGCAGATTGTGCAAAAAGGTGAAACCTCGATGTTGTCTTCTTTCATCCCGCAGCCAATGAGTTGATCAGCATTTGATTTCTTCAGGTCCAGGTAGAGATGGTCGTTCCGTTGTTGAATCTCATCGAGCGAAAACAATTGTGCGACATCACCGCCCACTTCGTAACAACACACGCCAGCCGAAGGGCCCAGGTACGCTACCATTTCGCTCGCTTCTCCTCCCCAGTGTTTCACCATCAGCCCCACGGCTTCTGCGGCAATTCCCTGAATTGTCCCCCGCCAGCCGGCGTGCACAACAGCGATCACACGCTTCACCAGCTCGAAAAGCACAATGGGCAGACAGTCGGCTACCGTCACAACGAGCGGCAGTCCGACGACCTCCGTGATGAGACCATCGCACGTTTCGAATACGCCAGGCCTTGAGACGATTTGAACGTTGGACGAATGGCATTGATGAGGAATAGCGCACTCGGATTCAGTGAACCCCAATGACCCAAAAAACCGTTTCCGATTCTCGACAACATTTGCCGGATCGTCTCCAACCTTGAAACTCAAGTTCATTCCGAGTGGTTCCGGGCTGACACCGCCCATGCGTATGCTCATGGCGAAACGTACTGAGGAGTATTTGGAGAGTTTTTCGGATGTAATCAGGCGCAGGTCGTTCATCTCAGCTATGTCGGAGTGGAATGATCATTTCGATGGTTGTTCCTTCCCCGACTTTGCTGTGAAGCGAGATCGTTCCATCGAGGTCTTCGATGACTTTCTGCGCTATCGCCAGGCCAAGGCCAGTGCCATCGGTTTTTGTCGAGAAGTTGGGTTGAAAAACCTTCTCTCGAAGATTCTCAGGTATACCGCTCCCTGTATCTGAAATACGAATCGTGCACGCATGGCGATCCATCGTGAGGTCAACACCAATGGTACCACCTTTCTCCATGGCTTGGATGCTATTTCGTATGATGTTGATGAAAACACGGCGCAGCTCATCCTTGTCTGCAATCACAAACGAAGGATTCTCCGAGAGGTTTGTCCGGAAGGAGACATCTTTCACTTCCTTGAACAAGTTGATCGATTCCATCAAGAGCTGGACCAGGTCCACGCGCTCGAAATGGCGCTCCGGCATCCGGGCAAAATTGGAGAATTCCGAAGCAATGCGTGTCAATACTTCGATTTGTTCGACCACGGTCTGCGACACACGCTGCAGGATATCCCCAAAGTCCTTTGCTCCCTGCTTATACGCCTGGACAAGGTGCTGGATCGAGAGCTTGATGGGAGTGAGCGGATTCTTGATCTCATGAGCGACCTGCTTAGCCATTTCCTTCCACGCAAGTTCGCGCTCCGCCCGGGCTAACCGAGCTCTGCTGGCTTTCAGCTCTGAAGTCATGACGTTGAATGACTGAATAAGGTCGCCTACCTCATCCGCCGACCGCGCTTCCAGGACAACATCGAGATCTCCCTTTCCCACACTCCTTGCTGCCTTGGAAAGATCCCTCAACGGTCTTGAAAGAGCATGGGCAAGAACCACGCCGAGGACAATAACAAGAGCGACAACGAGAGCATACGTTCCCAGAACAAACGCGTTCCGTTGTGCGAGTTCCTCATCGATTTCTTGCTGCCGGTACAGCGCCGGAACCGCGAGGACTCCCCGAATACTGTCCCCAATAATCATGGGACGGTAGCCGACGATGTAGTCCACTTCTCCAATTCGTTCCTGCGTCTTGTAGAATCCCTTTCCGAGCAAATCCGAGTTGATGTAGGCAGAGCCTGTCAGGCGGCTGTCCAAAATGGACGCTCTATAGAGTTCAGGACGACTGCTAGCTTTCAAGAGCGAGCCCTTGAAGACAGAGAAATCGATGCCCAGATCGGAGGCCACCGCTTCACAGAAGTCATTGTTGACGCCTTCCGAAAAGTCCTGGTCCTCAACAATCGCTGATGCTATTCGCTGCTGGACGATATCAAGATCCTGCGAGAGCCTTTTCGAGAGGTTCTCATCGAGCCGCTCAAGAGCAAGTTGTCTGTTGTAGTAGGCCGTAAGAACAAGTGGAAGGACCGAGAGGATTGCGAACGCGGTGATGAGCTTCGAGCGGAAGCCAAATCGAAGGGGCTGCCCCACGGCGATCGATCGCACCATGACAACACAGGCAACCAGAGCCATGAAAAAAAGATAGACAACAATCATCTTCACAAGGTTAAACAGAAGCCAGCGCAAGTCGAGCGATGCTACGCTGAGCGAGATGATACGTGTGCGGTCGACATCGTCCTTCGCATACAAGACATCGGATGTCCGGCCCTCGAGTTCCTGTACCGACCAGCGGAACCGAACAGTCGTGTCCTGGAGTTCTCGTTCCACGATCGGCGAGAGTCTTACCCCCCTGAAAAGAAGAGGATCATTGGTGGTCCAGAGAACACCCGACCGATATTCAGAAATCGATATTCTGCGCAGGACATCTTCGAATTGATCTCTTGAACTCGATCTCAATTCCTCCGGGGCCTCTCCTCGGAACAGGGTCCTTTGACTTGCCGACACCAATACTGCAACCGTTCCGAGCGGTTTTCCGCGGACGTCGAGAACACTCCCCCATTCTCCGTAGTACTTGATGGCACCGTCAGCCACCTTCCGGTCGACGACGAGCAGCGCCTCTTCCTCCTTGTGAAAGACCTGAGAGAGAAGTTCCATTTGCTCATAAGAAGTGAGACCTACCGAAAACCTGCTGATTTCCTTGCCGAAGGAGTTGTAGACCACCACTGCCGAATTGAAGCCCTCTTTGCTCATGAGGGTTTGGGCCCAGAGCCCAAACGCAATGTCACCAGAGACGGTCGAATCGACCCCCTCCACAGCAAGTTGCTCACTGCCGTTGGCTGTAGCCGTCCGGAGGCTCTCAGAAACAACCAGTGAAAGCCAGTTATCAACTGAACGAAGCAATTCCTCAGCGACCACCTGCACTCGCTCATGCTCTTTTTCATGCGTCTTGGCATCGAGAGCAAGTGCGGCTATCAGAAATGAAGCACCAAAAACGATCGCTGTTGAAACGAGCGGTCTATGCATCCATGCTTTTGTGCTCCTCTCCCTGAGGTCCCAACCAACCATCAGAAAAAGGCCAATGACATTGATGGCCAATGGGAGAAACCATGGCAGTTGAGGCGTGTCATCGAGCAATAGATAGAGTCCGTATTCCAGGCCAAAGAGGACGAAGAGAATGCACCCTTTGAGTGGCGAGATCGCAGATTTGTTCGTCCCTCCCCACAGGAGCCGGAAGACAACTATGAAGACGATCACGCATGCCACAAGAAGCGCGAGGGTCATCATGAGGATGTTCAGATGCATGACGATCATCGGCAGGTTCGGCATCGAGGACATGGGATCCTGATAGCGAATCGTCGAGTCGAAGACAAAGCTCCGTATGGCCGCACCATAGCCTCGCACAACGAGTTGAAAAAGAAAGGGGAGCAGAATTGCGAGGCAATAACCTGCGAAAGTACGCCAGAAGTTCGAAGAGTTGTCGACTTCAGGCGAGGGTTGACGCCAGCGCACTGTGTCCAGGAACAGAATGATGAAGGTTGCGAGCACTGCGAGCATAGAAAGAACAAGCTCACCCAACGAACCAGCGAGGCCCAAAGGAAATGGTGAAGCATGAATCGCCGGATCGAACAGAAATCCGCCAACGAGTAACGAAGGGAAGCCGAGAACCTTCACTCCAAGCCGTAGCCCCCAGAGAAGGAGCAGAGCGACCAACGTACGAATGCTCCTTTGAGGAACCTTCCTTACGCGAAAATACAAGAGTATGCTTGTCAAACACAACATACCAGCACCAAAGAAACTCTTGGCAGCCTCGAAGACGCGATCCATTTTTTGCAGCTCTGTGGCGGCAGTCGGAACAGGGAGCAGAACATAGCAGATCGGAGCGTTCTGATGATCTTTGAGGGGAACAGCAAATGCAAATTCGCCCGCAGTGTCGCGTTGAATGATTTCGAGGGCAAAACGCGGCGAGACACCGGATTCCTTTAAAAGCTCTTCAGCAAAGCTTTGACGCGAGACAAACCTGTTGGAGACAGGATAACTGGTTTCCAGCGGCCAGCTGACAAAAACGGAGAGTTGTGTGGATGGGGATCGTACTCCAACAGAAAGGTAGCGGTGCAAGCTCGCTTGTGAAACCCGCACAACCACATCTGTCTTTAGTGAGTCGTTTCTGGGCCGGAACAATGGAACAATGCTCCGTCCCGACCAGACCATGCTCTCACCCTTCGAATCGAGAACATCAATGCTAAGGTCCTCTTCGCCGCTGTAGCGCTCCAGTCGCTGGAAAGCCGCCCCAAGGTTGGCCACTGTGCTCTCGTCCAATACTCTTTTGATTTCGGGGAATTGAAGAACTTGCTCAGCAATACCCCTTTGAAGGTCTATTCTCTCGTCCAACTTCGCTTGGACAAATTCTCGAAGGTCATATTCCTTGGCGACCTTCAGATTCGGCCACGTGGCTCCGAGATGAGATATCCACAGCGATTGAGTTAGAAAAAGGGCCAGGTATACCCCTAGCGAAATGAAAACGCCCCACCAGACAGGGCGCAGAGGATTGCCAGCCGGAGTGATTGACATACGAACCAGACGCTCAGTAGATGTTGAATTGAGTGATGACCCACCGCGAATCCTGATGTCGAAGCGACACATAGATCTGTGCCGATTCCCGCCTTCCCCTCGAAATGCAGGTCAGACGTCCTGTTGCGTACGGCGTCGGGCCCGAGTCGTTAAACCGCGAGAATTCAAAAGAGAGGGACCTCCGACTCGACAAATATCGCTGGAGAATGGAGACTGTCTGATTCGCGGAGAAATAGCCACTTTCACCACCAGACATGTTCACGAAGACTTGTTGTGCAAAACTCACTGATGCAGAACTGAGAGATGCGTTGACGATTCCTTTCTCGATGAGTCCGAAGAGTTTCCGCACCTCTGCTTGTTGGGGCTTCCGAAGCTGAGGATCCAAGATGTTCGACAGGTCGTTTCTGGGCGCTTTTCGCTGACCGGGCAATTGGGCAGTGGACGGTTGGACAAGGCTGAGGAAGGCCAGAAAGGTGATTGCGCACGATCGCATAGGCATTTACAAAGTATCAGAAAAGCGATGAAAAGTCAAACACCGTGACCGAGGCAACAAAACGTGAGCGCCACCCACTCAACTTCTCTTCCTTCTCTCCGGGTGGCGCTCACTCTTCTTTTGACGAGCAGGGCCGTCGCATCTGCTCGTTTTCTTTCACTTCACTGTCACGGCGGCTAACGACGGACGGAATTCCCGTACTCCATCAATGCCGGTGTTCCGTTTCAGTTCCGGGTTCGCCTGCGCGACCTGATATGCCCAATCGAACGTCACCCACGACGGCGTTACTTCCTTCACCCGAACCTTCGCATAGTGATTATCCCATGTCCAGATCACATACGTGTGGCCAGGGATGGCTTCGACCGTTTTCGACGGTGAATACCCCGCCGCCGGTGCCAGGGCTATGTCGTGCAACGAATTCGTGTAGCCCATGTCCTGGATATCAGCGTCCTGCCAGACATCAAGATAGTACCGACCGTTGTTCGCTTCAAAGTACAAATCTGTAAGATCATCATTGTATTTGCCAACAGAGTAGGTTGAGAAATCATACCCGGCGATGCTTGGAGACGACCGATAGTCGCCGACCTTTGTACCGTAGCCCTCAGGTCGGGGAGTGGCGTAGACAACATCTTTACTCAAACTACTTTCATTTCCATCATAGTCGTAGGCCGACACCGCATAGTATTCACGCAATCCGTTTTTTGCACCATAGTCATTGTACGTTGGATCGGTCGCCCTCCCCACCAGCTCGTAGGTGCCATCATATCGATCACTTACCCAGACTTTGTACCCCGCGACATCAGGTTCCTGGCTCGCGAACCACGTGAGTTGCGTCGTGTTGTCCAGAGCAACAGCCCTGATCCCTTGTGGAGGATTCGGCGGAGTGCGATCGACAAGAAACGGATCGTGGCAACCAACGGTGAATAATGCAGCTAAAAGAAACACTGTCGTTTTCATGGCGTCCCTCCCTTGTACTCTTTTGACCTACACTCGATGAAAGTCAAAGGACATGCCAGATTATGAAAGCCCAATGCGGCTTGATTCGCTAGGAAGGGATAACTTGAGTGTACAATCTAAAGACGAAATGTTTAGGATTGTGAACAGGGGGTTGTCCAGAAAGTGAATTTCTGAGGTGTCACGAACCATTTCGTGACGCCTACTTGGCTGGTTCCAAGCTCGGAGGGAGCTCCGCTCCCGACAACAAGGTGTTCAGGAGCAGACCAGCCCGCCACGCGGTCTGGCGGGGCTCCTTCACAGCCGAGCATGCAGTGTAGAAGTCCGTCTTCTAATGAGATCGCTCGTCCAGAAGACGGACTTCTTACATGTCACTCAGTCCGGGCCAATGTCCAATGATGAACTCCCAAGTCTGAATGATGAAACGAATGGCGTCGCGACCTTCCGAAGGTTGCGGGGAAAATGTTTTCGTTCGGGACCTCGCTTTTGGACCCCGAGCAGAAGTCCCGCCTCTAAGGATTCCCTGCCTGCGGCAGGCAGGCGCTCATAGGCGGTTCCGCTTTCCAGAATCCCGCCTACAAGCGGAATCCAAAAAGCGGGAGATTCATAGAGCGGAACAAAAGCTGAGTTCTGGTCCGGCCTCCTAGAAGAAAAGAGCCTTGCCATTGTTGATGATTCCCACCGCACGGCCTTTGAGGCGGAATCCATCGAAAGGAGAGTTCTTGGATTTCGAACGAAACGCTGCCGTCTTAACCGTCCATTCGACATCAGGGTCGATCAATGTGATATTGGCCATCGCTCCTTCTTTGACAAAGATCTCCGGAAGTGAGAGAAGCCTGCGAGGATTCGTTGAGAGTCTCTGTATCAGCTGAGCTATGGTCAGAACTTTCTTATGGACCAGTTCAGTCAGACAAAGTCCCACGGCAGTTTCGAGTCCCACAATGCCAAACGGAGCGGTCGTGTACTCCACTTCCTTTTCGTCGATCGTGTGGGGTGCATGGTCTGTGGCAATCACATCGATGGTGCCGTCCCGGAGTCCCTCCTTCATCGCGGCCACGTCATCCTTGGTTCTCAGCGGCGGATTCATCTTAGTGTTTGTGTCGAATCCGGAAACCACTTCTTCGGTGATGGTGAAATGGTGAGGTGTGACTTCGCACGTCACGTTCAGCCCTTCCAACTTTGCTTTCCGTACGTGGTCAAGAGCATTCCTCGTGCTGATATGAGCAACGTGATAACGGGCTTTTGGCGTGTATCGCAAGAGAATGACGTCGCGGGCAATCATCAGTTCCTCCGCAATTGGAGGTATCCCCGGCATCCCGAGGCGAGTCGCCGTTGCACCCTCGTTCATGCATCCGTCGCGGGTCATGGATGACTCTTCCGCGTGTTGGATGACAGGAACGCCGTACATTGAAGAGTACTCAAGCGCGCGCCGCATGATTTCAGGACTGGAGATCGGAGCTCCGTCGTCGGAGAAACCAACGGCTCCCGCCTGAACGAGTTCGGCCATCGGAGAGAGTTCCTTTCCTTTCCGACCTTTGGTCGCGGCGGCAATCGGGAAGACATCCACGATTCCATCACAGACATCCTTCCCCTTTTCATGGACATAGCGTGCCACCGATTCATCGTCAATCGCAGGATTGGTATTCGGCATGCAGCACACCGCGGTGAAACCACCCGCAGCAGCTGAGGCACACCCCGTTTCAATCGTCTCCTTGTGCTCATACCCAGGTTCCCGAAGATGGACGTGCATATCAATGAATCCGGGCGCCACGATCTTGCCGTGCAGGTCGATCTCTTTCACACCTGTGGACGCCGTGATCCCCGCAGCGATGCGTACGATCGTTCCATCAACGATGTGAATGTCGACGACTTCATCCCTGGCGGACACAGGATCGACGAGCCTACCGCCTTTTAAGAGTAGCTTCATAGGATCCTCAGTTCAATTTGTTGTTCCCAAGAGATACAGAACGGCCATTCGTATGGCGACGCCGTTGGTTACTTGTTGAAGGATGACGGAATGTTCACTGTCTGCCAAATCAGCCGAGAGCTCGACATCGCGGTTGATCGGCCCGGGGTGCATGATGGTGATTGGCTTCGGGGCTTTTGAGACCTTTTCCTTGGTAACTCCAAAGAACCGATGGTATTCCCTCAGTGACGGGAACAACCCACTCTTCTGACGCTCGAGCTGAATCCTGAGCACGTTGAGCGCATCGACCTCTGGAATGACGTCATCAAGTCTGTGATAGACCTTCACACCCAGCTGTTCGATATCCTTTGGGATCAGTGTCGCCGGCCCGCAGACAGATACTTTCGCCCCCATTGTTGTCAGGCCATAAATATTTGAACGTGCCACCCTGCTGTGGGTAATATCACCCACGATACACACGCGCAATCCTTCGAGGGCGCCAAATTTCTCGCGGAGAGTGTACATGTCAAGCAGTCCCTGCGTTGGATGCTCGTGTGTCCCATCGCCCGCATTGATGACATTGGCATCGACAACCCGTGTCAGAAAATGCGCGGAGCCCGGAGCGGCATGGCGAATCACGACCATGTCGATCTTCATCGCTTCGATATTTCGGGCGGTATCTTTCAGGGTCTCTCCTTTGCTTACACTGCTGGCAGCCGTCGTGAAATTTACGACATCGGCTGAGAGTCGCCGTTCCGCCAGTTCGAACGAGATCCTCGTCCTGGTGGAGCTTTCGAAAAACAGGTTCACGACCGTCTTTCCCTGGAGCGGCGGGACCTTTTTGATCGGCCTGTCGAGTACTTCCCGGAACGAGACGGCCGTATCCAGGATCAGGGCAAGTTCCTCTTTCGCCATGCCATCCAAACCGAGGAGATGACGACTGGTCAGTTTCATTGTCTTGTCTCCTTTTCTTCTTCGTCAACATCAAGCACGTAGACGCTGTCCTCCGAGTCCGTTTCCGTCATCATCACTTTGATTTCTTGTTTGAGGGATGTGGGAATGCTCTTTCCAACAAAATCTGCCTTAATCGGGAGTTCCCGATGTCCCCGGTCGATCAACACGAGCAATTCGATCAGTGCAGGACGCCCGAGATCGGTGAGTGCATTCAAGGCTGAGCGGACGGTCCTTCCGGTGAACAAGACATCATCCACCAAGACAACAACCTTGCCAGTAATATCAAAGAGGATCTCAGTGCTTTTCAGCTGCGGCTGATCCAAACGCCCCCGCAGGTCGTCGCGGTAGAGTGTGATGTCGAGGATCCCGACCTGGACCGACTTTCCCTCAATTTCCTGGATCTTCTTCGCCAACCGGCGCGCAAGGTATTCGCCGCGAGTCCGTATTCCCACGATCACCAAGTTGTCTGTCCCGATGTTCCTCTCGACAATCTCATGAGCCAGACGGTTTACAGTCCTCTGAAAGTTTTCTCTGTCGATAGTTCTGATTTTGTTCATCACACCTCCACAAAAACGAAAAAGCCCCCAATCCCGCGAACGTCGGAAAAGGAGGCAAGTCAAGGCAAAATTCCTGAATGAAAAATTAAAAATGTTACGGAATCAACACAACTTTTCCTTTTGCATTTCCAATTTTTCATTGTCACTTCCTTCCCTACCTCGCTGGATAGGATTAAAGGATTCAATCAAAGAACAAGTGAGCGTGTGTCAATATACAATCGAAACAGAGCGAAAGCAAGCGGCAAACGTGAGCCAAACTTCCCATTCTATGTCGTCAGGCGACCCGATCGAGGATCATCAGTCCGACAAGAACCGAAAGATAGATCAGAGATCCGAAAAAGAGCCTTCTCGCGTTCGGGTTGGTCCGCTCCTGGAAGAGCCGAACAGCCAACCACAGAAATCCAAGAGTAAGAACGAGCGCTCCGACAAAATAGATCGCCCCAAGAACCCCCACGAGAGTGGGCATAAACACCGCAGGAATCAGTGCAACGCAATAGACCAGGATCTGACAGCTGGAAGCTTCACCGGAAGGGTCGAGAACAGTAAGCAGTTTGTAGTTCGCGCGGGCATAGTCCTTGCGGTACATCCATCCTAGTGAGAGGAAATGGGGCATTTGCCAGAAAAAGAGAATGAAGAAAAGCGACCACGCACCCATGGAGAGCTCGCCGGAGACGGCTGTCCAACCAATGAGAGGCGGTATTGCTCCGGGAATGCCACCGACCACTGTTGCAAAGGGTGTCACTCGCTTGAGCGGAGTGTAAATGAACAGATATGAAATCAATGTGACCAACGCCAGGAACGCGGCAAGCATGTGTGTAAAGACCGCCAGCTCTGTCACTCCTGCCAGAGATAGAAGCACACCCAGAACAAGGGCATTTCGATGATGGATCCGGCCGGCAGGAAGTGGGCGATGTTCGGTCCTTCGCATCCGAGCATCGAGATCTCTCTCGATATACTGATTGAGTGCACCGGCTCCTCCGCCGACAAGAACGGTTCCAAGAAAGGTATGGATAAGAAGCGAAAAGGAGAGCGAATGACCGCCGGCGAGATATGCGCCACCGAGAGCTGTCACCACAGAAAGCAGAGTCAATTCTGGCTTCGTGAGTGCGATGTAGTCGAGTGCGCGCGAGCGGCCGACCGAAACAGCTCTGACGGAATTGAGTTCTTCGTTCATTTTTGTGTTACCGCCGGGGCCGGAACCGAGGATCTGGCGACTCCCTTTCCCAGCCTTCTCAGGATATAGCTGACGATGGAGTCCACTTCTGCCGGCTTCAATCCTTGATTGGGCATAGGAGGAAACGACGGATTCATTTTGGCCGGATTCAGGACGAACGCCATGATCCTTTCTTTGCTGCCAGCGTATTTCGGAATGACATCTTTGTATGCCGGGCCAATCTTCTTCTGATCGAAGAGGTGGCAGGCTGAACACCTTCCATTGTAAATATCTTCACCCGTCAGCACCACACCAACAACTCCCAGTCTTGCGCGAAGATCTTCCGTCTCCTGATCATGACGGTACGAGAGCAATGCAGCCTGGCCTTTTGTGGCATTGTAGAGAGCGACCTGATCGTTCGCGGCGAAGAGCGCCAGAGCGAAAGCGAAAACGAAAAGCGCGGAGGCAGTATGATGCGGCTGAGGCTCCTTGGCGTATGCATACACAAACTGAGCGGACAAGAACAACAAAGCCAATCCAAGTCCTGCGACCGCGAACAATGTTCCAGAGAGTGATTGACCCGGAAGCAGGAAGAACCCTGCAAGCACCAGAGCTGGAAGAGCCAGCAAAGAGCCAACGACAAGCCGGATCGACAGCGTGCGCACGAGATGTGCGTACGTTTCCTCGAGTGGCTCTTGATCTTTCTTCCACCAAAAGAGGAAGAAGAGGATCCCCACACCGGTCGCACCGGCGGCCAGAGCAACGAATTGGAGGAAGCGGACATACATGTCCGGCAGGATGAAC
>JBGPAN010000036.1:0-14819 GCA_041480785.1 Bacteroidota bacterium
ACATTCAGAAATCCAGACTGACACCAAACCGAATCACATCATCGTGCAGATCTTCATAAAGTATCTTGTGTAGCCGTTTCTTGCCGAGAATCTATTCGACCTCCTTGAACATGTCGTCTGCCAACTCCGGAACCGAATCGATCACAGCCTTGGCTCTATCCGCAAGTGCTCTCCTCCTGAGTGTGTAAGATTCAAGTTCGTATTCCCGTGTTGACAGTCGGTACTTAACAAAGGCTTATACCCTCATTGTCATATTCCGTGGCGATAGCTAAAGCTTTATATCGGGAAAAGATTGGGCGATCGTCCCGCATCTCAGGCGATCTGGGCATTCATCTGCAGCAACCGTTCATCGACACGAAGCACATAGAAGGGGATCTTCTTCAACCCTCCCAGCATGCGACTGTATCTTCCGCCATGAACCTGGCCATTCCAGGGAGAGGAAATCATCATTCCCAGAGCGTTGCCTGTGCGGAAGCTTGGGAACTACGGTACTATTTAATGGGTTAAATAGTAATTGAACCGTTTCAATAATAAACAGGTGATTTGTAAAAGGCAAGCGAAAAAACAAAGTCTCAGCAAACAGAAATCGCAGTTTTGAGACAAAAATCAGCAGTTTCCTGTTCGATGGTCTCTCCAACTTTGCGTTCGAGACCCTGTTCCTTGTGGTAAACACTCCCAGAGGTCTCTTGTCTACAGGAGAGAACTGCTCCGCTTCTCGGGGCGCACGGCACCTGACCGACTATGCGGGGACAGTTGGGCCCACCGGCACCCAGGCTGAGAAAGTCTCATGTTAGAAAAAAAATGCATATTGGCTGAACGAGGATAATCAGAAAAACATAGTTGAAGGATGAGAATCGATGACACTGGAACCAACGTGGAGATGGTTCGGTCCGACAGACCCCATCACACTCAAAGAGATAAAGCAAACCGGCGCGACAGGTATAGTGACCGCACTTCACCACATTCCGATTGGTGAGGTCTGGTCGACAGACGAGATCATGAAGCGGAAGCGGGAGATTGAGTCGGCGGGGCTGCAATGGTCTGTTGCGGAGAGTCTGCCGGTCCACGAAGTAATCAAAAAGCGCAGAGGAAACCATAGCCAACGTATTGAGAACTACAAGACCTCACTCAGAAACCTTGGACATTGCGGCATCGATACGGTCTGCTACAACTTCATGCCGGTTCTCGATTGGTCGCGAACAGCCCTCGATGTGGAATTCAAAAATGGGTCCATAACGACAAAGTTTGAGGCCAAGGTATTTGCGGCTTTCGACATTTTCATTTTGAAGCGCCCGGGCGCCGCAAAGGACTATGACGACCAACAATACCGTCTCGCAAAAGAATGCTATGAAGGGCTGGACGAAATCCAAAAGGAAAAGCTCCTGCAAACGGTGCTCCTTGGTTTCCCCGGGTCAAAGGAAGCATACACACTGGAACAATTCAAATCGGCTCTGACCGACTATGGCGAAGTTGGAGACAAGGGACTTCGCGAAAATCTGTACGCCTTTCTTCGGGAGATCATTCCGGTTGCCGAGGAATGCGGAGTCTTGATGGCCATCCATCCGGATGACCCTCCGTGGCCGTTACTGGGTTTGCCAAGAGTTGTGAGCAACAAACGTGATGTCGAACAGTTGTTGGGCGTGGTTGACTCACCTTCGAACGGGATAACTCTGTGTACGGGCTCGTTCGGAGCAGGGATTCAGAATGACCTGGTAGACATGGCGGAGAGATTTGCGAAGCGAGTCAACTTCATTCACTTGCGCAATGTCACCAGAAATGAGGCCGGTGACTTTCTCGAAGAGAACCATTTGGATGGAGATGTGGATATGTACGGTGTCATGAAGGCGCTTATCCTCGAACAGAAGAACCGTGCGGACCAGGGAAGAAAAGATCGACGCATGCCCATGCGCCCCGATCACGGTCATCTCATGCTGGCTGATCAGCACAGGTCAAACATTTATCCAGGGTATTCACTGTTCGGCAGAATGAGGGGACTGGCTGAGCTACGAGGGATGGAACTCGGTATCAGGCGTTCTCTTGGTTTGTAGTGGTTGCGAACGTGGGTTCCTCGACAACAGGCAGGTCAGTGTTTATGACGTTGGACACAGCTCTGCTCAGGCTTTCGCTTTGGGCTTCGTCGGCTTGAACAATCCGGCAGCCTTTGCGCCCAGCAAACCCGCCTTGACGGAACGCTCGTCGGCAAAGGCAAGATTTCGGATCATCTCCGGAGTCAATGGTCTGACTTTCTGGATTTCATCGAGCCTGTCTGCAATTGCATCCAGACTCTCGTCGTTTATTTCCCACTGAAGCTTGTCGAATTCTTTCAGATCGAGCGGACGCGTATATGCACGCATCGTCTTCTCACCGATCGCATTGAAGAATACCTCAAAGTAGGAGATAATCAATTCGCGAACCGTCCGATGGATAGGCTCGCGGAACCGCAAACCCGTGTAATTTGACTTCGCCACTGCTCCCCAATGTCCGCGTGTTTTGTAGAGGGCCAGGAGGTGGTCATCATCATTGTCGTTCGGGATGATGTCGAGGATCAAGGGGGGATGTCCGATTCGCCTCAGCATGGCAGCTGCAAACAAAGCGCCGTCGAAACAATGCCCTTTCATGTCGCGGAGCACCGTCAGTGGACAGCGATAGCGCACTTCTTCGCTGTATTCGATCCCATCAAGAAACGTCTGTATCTTAAAAGGACTGGTGAGGCCGGAGATGCGCCGGGCTTCCGTTCTTGTCAGGCGGGCTTCAAAGTGGTCCATATGAATTCTTGGCTTCATGAAGTGGCCAGATCCTTCGTCCCGGGAACTCAACGTAGTCATTGCGAGCGTTTCGTGCGAAGCAATCTATCCCGCGCGGGACAGATTGCTTCGTCGCTTCCTGCCCGACTGAGTCGGTCAGGCGGGCGCTCCTCGCAATGACACGTGGAATGACGACTGGGAAGCGACATGTTGAATCAGATCCCTCGTCCCGTAAAGCAAAAACGGGACTCGGGATGACAACGGGAAAACGTTGTCATTTCGCGAACACCATCTTCTTCGTCTCGACAAAGTCTCCAGCGCGCAACCTGTAGAAGTACACACCACTTGGCAGTTTTGATGCGTCCCATGTAACCCTGTAGATCCCTGACTGTCGCTCCTCATTCACGAGCGTCGCAAGCTGGCGTCCAAGCAGATCGAAGACTTTCAGCGAAACAAACGATTTCTGAGGCACTTGGAACTGAAGCGTTGTGCTGGGATTGAAGGGGTTGGGATAGTTCTGCGCCAACTGATATGTCACTGGACTTGCGGCGTTGTCATTTTCAATCCCTACCGGTATTGCCATCTTCTGCCAACGGGCTTTTGCGGCGTCGGCGTTTTGTTGAATGTTCGCCAGAGAGCTGTCGCCTGCAACAAGAGCAAAAGCGACCACTCTGGTAGCACCAGGGCCGAGAGTGTAGGGCCCGGAAGAAATGGCTTGATGGATATCGGCAGGCCCTGCATCTGTGGACAAGAAGCCATTGCTGAGCCAGTCCCATTTTCCCGCTCGTGAGAGGTCGAGCGTATAACTATTGATCATTGACCGAAACGAAGCAGCACTGTCGAGCGCACGGATGCCGAGATATTCACGATGACCGCCTGGCTTTCCGCTGAAAGCATACCCAAGACTTCTGGTGGAGTCATACCGAGAATAGTTCAGCACCAATTCGCTATCACCTCCTATATCCCAATCCAGAAAAATTCCAACAAAAAGATTTGACATTGTTGCGCTGGTCAGATTCTTGATGTCGTACTTCAGGAGAATATATCTTGAATCAAGAGGATCCGAAAAAGCGTAGGAGTGCATGGTGATCCCCAGGCCAATCATGTTCGCCAAAGATGCCGCGCTGTCGCTGAACGTCGTAGATCCGTCTTGGTCTGAAATTGAGCCCGGAGTTTGCAGAGTGTAAAACCCCCGTGAACTGAAATCAGCGTCTTGTGTCCCGTCAGGATTCCGCACAACATCCACAAGACGAGTGGAGGACGTTCCTACGATCAGGCCTCCTTCGTAGAGAAAATTCTCTCCGTTGAAAACGAATCCCTTGCCGAGAAGATTGTCGGGAAAGTCATAGAAACCGATCCGACCGTTGTTGGTCAGTGTCAGTATGAGAGCATTGATGTTGTGTGTAGCATAGGTTGGGTTAACATAAAAGCTGAAATACTGGATATCGGTGAAGGATCCGTCCCTGTACGTCAATTGCAGGCGTGCGGTATAACTCGGCGGAACGGTTCGTTGCACAAAAACGCGGAATGGGGTGGTCTTGTTGCTCACACTATCGAGCGTTCCGAGAGATGCAATGGAAGAAGAACCTTGGATCACGGTCACGTAGCGCGTATCCGTGCTCGTGAGTTGTACGGTTGCTCCAGAGGATGTCGGTGCAAGGAAGTTCCTGAAGGAGCAAACGACGTTCAGTGTTTCTGCCGGCTCAGCCATCCCGTTTCCGTTTCCGCCCGGAAAATCGTTGAAGGTGAATGACTGCAACCGGACGGAAGGAACAGGGGGATCTTGCATCGCTCGAAGAGCATTAATTCGTCCGCGACCCAATTCCCCCGCATAGCCTGAGTTCAGTCCGTCGATATTGTCGCATGTCACGCGAACTCGCTCACCAACCTGAAGACCGGTGTAACCGGGAAATTTTGATTTCACAAGAGCCGCGAGCCCTGCAGCCAGGGGCGCGGACATGGAAGTGCCGCTCAGCCATGTGTACGATTGTGGGTAAATGGTGCTGATGATTTCTTCGCCCGGCGCACAAACGTCAACATTATCTCCATAATCGGAAAACCAGGACTTCAGATCTGTTGTACCTGTTGACGCAACGCTGAGGACGCCACGGTACGAGGCCGGTGTCTCAAACGCATCCGAGTTTTCATTGCCGGCAGAGGCGACGACCAATGAACCCCGTTGCGTCGCGAAGTCAACCATGTCCTGTTCTGCCTGAGCTCCTCCGTACCAACCCCAGCTGCAACTGATGATTTGGGCCTTCATTATGGTGGCATAGACAATTCCCTGGTAGCCGGGGATGATATATGCTGTGGTACCGCCATCGCGATAGTCATCGTCTGCCGAACATTTGACGGGCAGAATCTTGCACTTTGGGGCAATCGAAGCAACTCCAATGCCGTTGTTCGTCATGGCAGCAGCTATTCCGGCAGTGTGCGTGCCGTGATCATTGTTAGAGCCCTTTGGCGATGGATCATTATCTCCTATTGTTGTATTTGGATCGAATGTCGCGTAGTTCGCTCCAACAAGATCCCAACCATGCCAATCATCAACATATCCATCGCCGTCGTCATCGATACCGTTGAAGCGCTTGTCGCGGCCAAAGGCGTCGAAGCCTGTTTCTCCTGGATTGACCCAGATATTTGCAGCCAAGTCTGGATGGGACCACTCTACCCCACTGTCGACAATAGCGATGACAACTGTCGAGTCGCCCTGCGTAATGTTCCACGCGGCCGGTGCGTGTACCTGCTGGAGAGCCCATTGATAGCCGAACAACGGATCGTTCGGCGTGCTTGTGCCCTTGTGGGTCGTGCAGATGAACCATGGCTCGGCGTACTGGACTTCGGGGAGGTTGGAAAGTTCGTTGGCCAATGTGAATGCATCGTTAGGAGATGAGTATACGACGACGTACATGAGAGAAAGGTCGACATCACCCTCTTTTTGAGGAGCGGGCAGCGTTGGGAACATTTGTGCCTTTGCTACACCCAGGGCGTGCGAGAGAACACGGTCGATCGATGCGATACCAAACGCTGACTTTGAAAGCGACATGGTCGTTTGCGGCATCATCTTGACGATGATACGATCGGGGAGATACGGGCTATTCGATGTATTCTTGAGTACGACGCCCGGCACACCGTCCAGGGGGAGATGTTTAACAATACGGCGGCTCTGTTTTGTCCCCCCGAAAACACTGCAAGACAACACCAGCCACACAATAAGAACATTTCGGCCTAAATATTGCATGATCCTCCTTCTGAAGTATTCCCTCTACAACACCATTCGAGGGTTTCGCGTTTCGTGAGCCTTCGTGAAGAAATGTAGGGACAAAGGGAAACGGATGCAATAGAAGAAGGGTTTCTGAGGGAATCTAACTTATTGCCGTCGTGCTGCTTATGGCGAGGACGAGTACAGATTCATCGGGTGGAACTTCTCTGGCGGCTCGGCGGTTGAGATGGCAATTCGGTCTTGTTGGGATCGCGTGATGGCAGCCCATCACCTGAGCGTCAAACCAAGTCCAAATCAATACGGCAGCCGAAGAGACCAAATCACTCATCCACCCCTCACCAAAAGAAAGGAGCACCACCATGCTTACAAGACCGCTTGGTGTTATGCTCGTAGTGGTTTTTGCTCTGTCAATCGTGTCGGTTGCATCGGCTCAGAAAAAGAAAGCAATGGAGGAAAAGCCGACGATGGCATTGAAGTCCGTCACCTGTGATCCTGCATGCGGATTCATGATTCAGAGTCGTAATGAAAAAGAGATTACAGAAGTCGTCATTGCTCATGCCAAGTGCGCACACAACAAGGATGTCACGGCAGAAGATGTGAAAGCCATGATGAAGACTGTTTCTGCGAAGAAGTCAAAGACGACGTAGACGGTACGTTTAGGACTGATAGTGGCAAAAAGAACGCCCCGGTGATCGTACCGGGGCTTTTGTGTTTTTCGTGAAACATATTCCTTAGGATGTCGGTGTCACACTTTGAACGGTGAGCCGATATAGTGCCTCAGCCGTTTCGCCAGAAGCGTCCCATCAACGGGCTTGGTCATAAACTCATTCGCGCCGCAAGTTGCCGCATCGGAGGAATCAGACTCGCTGTGAAGAGCTGTGACAATGATGACGGGGAGTTTCTTCGTCTTCTCGTTGGCCCGGATGCGCCGGCATGTTTCGAACCCGTTCAGACCCGGCATCATCAAATCGAGCAGGACCATATCCGGAGGTTCTTCCTTGATTTTGTCGAGAGCTTCCTGTCCGTTCGAAGCAACGTCGTAATCATATCCTGCATTCGAGATGTGTCTCTGCAGTACTGAAACCATGATCGATTCGTCGTCAACGATCAGGATCGTCTTGCGTCGTTCGGTGACCATCGTGCCCCCTTTTCACTGATAATGATAAGTACAAACTATGAAAGTCGGGCTTGAATAACAAGGGCCGGAAGTGAACCTTGTCCTGCAGATCGCCAGACGCCGTGTAGGACAGTTTGACAGACTGTCATACATCGCATCTTCCTTCGGGACGTCACCGACTCTTTGATAATGTACCTTTTCCGGGCTATATTAACACAATCCTAATTACAGAACAGTGTTACACACAACGAACATCATGAGCAAGACAAGATCCTCTATCATCTCGAGACTGAATCCAGCGGTGCCGCGGTACTATCTCTTCGGACTAGCAGGAGCGTTTTGGACGTTTGCTGGTCTCATGCTGTGTGCACGGGCGATCCTCTGGCTGAATGCCTTTTCCCTCAGCATCGAACTTGCCTTAGAGACGACAAGCATTGCGATCGCAATCATTGGTTATCTTTTTCTTTTCTTCAAAGTTGTGCAGAAAAACATAGACCGCATTGGACAACTTCCGGAAAATGCATGTGTCTTTGCCTTCGCGGCCTGGCGGGGATACGTCATGATTGCGTTGATGATAACGATTGGTATAACACTCCGGAACACTTCAATACCGAAATACTTCCTAGCGGTGCCGTACACTGCAATGGGGGCTATTCTCCTCATCGGCAGTGCAAGATTCTTCCGTCAATTTGCCACATCGATCACTCGCCGCAAGAGCTAGCCTGCATTTCCTCAGTGCATCGAGAAAGTCTTCTGCGTATCTTCCCTGATCATCAGATCAACCATCTCAATTCATTCCAATGAAGACACCGAAATCCCTCATCGCATTGTCTCTTCTCATCTTCCTGCTTTCCGGGTGCGGCGGCCTGCGCACGATTGGCATCAACATGAAACCGAAGAGCGCAGAGAAAATAGCCGAATTCAAAGCTGATATCGCAGCAAAGAGGTTTTCCTTTGAACTTCCGCCTCTTACCCGCATCGATACTGTGAAAGTCGA
Source organism: Bacteroidota bacterium (assembly GCA_041480785.1). GTDB lineage: Bacteria > Bacteroidota > Ignavibacteria > UBA10030 > UBA10030 > UBA9647. The sequence continues at coordinate 8,082 of JBGPAN010000036.1, forward strand.
TACGGAGAAGAAAGTCGTGGAGATCCATTTCAGCGAGCCGTTTTCTTATGTTGCCTTTCGTACGGAGAATGTGCAGGAGATCTATCACCAGATTCAATCATATTTTGCTGGCTCTTTTGAAGGCTACAAGTTCTCGGTGCTGACACTCCGTCGCCCCATTGAACAGCTCGTGCCAAACTATTTTCGCAACGATCGGTCTGCCTATGATGAATCCAGGCTTCCCGTCGCGAAGAAAGAACGGCCGCTTCCAGTTGTACAAAACGTCAGTAAGCCTATTGTGCCGGAAAAGGGATTGTTCAATCGCAACGTTGGACTCTGGAACAGCCATGGCTGGTACTATAATAGACAGCTGGATCGATGGGAGTGGCAGCGCCCTCGCATTTTCTCGATGGTTGAAGACCTCATTCCCACCTCGTTTGTCCTTCCCTACCTTCTGCCTATGCTTGAAAACGCGGGTGCCAATGTGTTTTTGCCCCGCGAACGCGATATTCAAACAAACGAAACAATTGTCGACAACAACAGTCCATCGACGGAGTATTCGGAGAGCACCTGGGGAAAGGCACGATGGGCCAGCGGATTGAGCCAGGGTTTTGCGATCGGGAAACCTCCGTACAATTCCGGTGTCAACCCATTCAGGCTGGGCACTCATCGGATCGTGGAATCGGACACTGTGCCGACCGCGGCGGTGTCGTGGGCTGCACAGATTCCCGAGAGCGGTGAGTACGCCGTCTACATTTCCTACTGCTCATATGACAAGAGCGTTGATGATGCACGCTATACGGTTCACCACCTCGGAGGCACAACAGAGTTTGTCGTGAATCAGAAAATTGGCGGAGGGACATGGATCTATCTCGGAACGTTTACCTTTGCTGCTGGTAAGAATCTCGAAACGGGAAGCGTATCATTGACGAACAAGAGCCGTACGCGGGGGAACATCGTGTCGGCAGATGCTGTGCGGTTCGGCGGTGGAATGGGAGTCATTGCCCGTAACGGAAAAACCGGCGGTCGACCAAAATATGTGGAGGGGAGCAGGTATTACCTTCAATTTGCCGGAATGCCCGATACGCTCGTCTACAATTTCACGAAAGACGCGGAGGATTATCGCGATGATTATCAGAGCCGGGCTGAATACCTCAACTATCTTACCGGCGCACCCTACGGACCAAACAGAAATCGCGACGAAAAAGGCCTCGGCATCCCCATTGATCTCTCCATGGCGTTTCACACCAATGCGGGAATAACGAACAACGATACAACGATCGGCACCCTCTCTGTTTATAGTCTCGCGGACGCCAGGAGGGCAACTGTTTTTCCGGACAGCGTCTCCCGGCTGGCGAACCGCGACCTGGCAGATCTTGTGCAGACACAGATCGTGAATGATGTCCGTGCCAAGTACGACCCCGCGTGGCAGCGCCGACAGCTGAGAACCGGAGATTACAGCGAAGCCGTCCGGCCAAACATGCCCGCGCTTCTGCTTGAACTACTCTCCCATCAGAACTATCTCGACATGAAGTTCGTCCTTGATCCGCGATTCCGATTCGATGTTGCGCGTGCAATCTACAAAGGGATGCTTCGTTTTCTGGCCACCGAATATGCAACTCCATACGTTGTTCAACCACTCCCGGTAACACACTTTGTGGCGGAACTTGATGCGCGCGGCGGCGCAGTCTTGCGATGGAAACCGCGACGGGATCCGCAGGAGCCAACTGCAACACCCACGCGTTATATCGTCTACAAACGCGTGAGTGTAGGCGGTTTCGACAATGGCACGCTGGCCGATTCGGCTGGTACGGTTGTTACCAATCTCGCGCCTGGAACAATCTACAGCTTCAAAGTCACAGCTGTCAACGATGGGGGGGAGAGCTTTCCTTCGGAAATCCTGTCCGTTTGCCGCCAGTCCACAGGTAGCAAACCCGTGCTCATCGTCAATGGATTCCATCGGATTTCCGGGCCCGGAGTTGTGGAGTCCAGCTCGTTTGAGGGATTTCTGAGCGCTCTAGATCGCGGGGTACCCGATCGGTACGAACTCGGCTTCACCGGAGAACAATATGATTTCAATCGGTCATCGCCGTTCCGCTCCAACGACGGGCCTGGACATGGCGCCAGCTTTGCAGATAACGAAGGCAAGGTCATCGCCGGCAACTCGTTCGATTATCCCTTCGTCCATGGCTCTGCGATCAAGGCCTGTGGTCTTTCATTCTCATCGGTGAGCAGCGAGGCATTGATGGATTCGATGGTCAGTCTCAACAACTATCAGTTTGTCGACCTCATCCTGGGAAAAGAAAAAGAAACGCACTGGCCAAAATCGTTTGGAGATTCAGTCAATCAGGTTCAGTTCAGAACGATTCCGACGAAGCTGCAGAAAATCATTGGCGAATACTGCAATCGCGGTGGAAACATCTTCCTTTCAGGATCTTATGTCGGGGAAGATATGTTCTCGCATGCGAAGGAAGATAGCGCCAGCATCAAATATGCCTGGAAGGTGCTGCATTTTGACTGGTCAACAGGCCATGCGTCGCGCTCTGGTGTGGTGTACTCCTTAAACTCCTCACTGCTTCCGCGAAACAAGGAACTCTCTTTCAATGTCGACCTCCAGCGCGATATCTACATTGTTGAATCTCCCGATGCAATAATTCCAAGCGAAGGAAGCGAACAGCTCTTACGATACGCGGAAAATCAGTTTGGAGCGGCAGTGGGGTACCGCAAAAGCTATGGGTTGGTGGTCATGGGATTTCCGTTCGAAACGATCGTCGATCCTATGCTCAGGACAGAGCTGATGCGTGGTGTCTTGAGATACCTGAAGATTCCGAACAATTGATTTTCGAAGAACATTCTCTAGATTCACCTGTGTAGCTCTTTCTGTTTGCATGAGGCCGCATGCTTCCCGTCCAATAAGTGGGAGTCAGAAACTCGATGAAGGCATTCCACGACAGACGTACAACCCGCCGCAAGTTCCTGAAAGAGTCGCTCTTTGGAGTTGCCTTTCTGTCGGCCTCGAAGCTCATTCCGACCGAGGTGCTCCTCGCAGGCGAACTGAGTCAGGTCCCGAAGGATCTTGTATTCTTTTCGCCAAGAGAGTATCTCATCTTCGAAGCCGTTGCTGAACGGATCATCGGATTGCCTTCTCCAGGTCAGCCAAGCGTCAAAGAGGTTGGGGTCTCCTCCAGGGCAGATCAATTTCTCGCCGGCGCAGATCCCGAAGTACAGGATCAATTGCACCAGCTGTTCACGGTATTCAATGCTGCGTTCTTCACCTTCCTTTTCGACTTTCGTTTCTGCAGTTTCCTGAACATGTCCGCAACGGATAAGGACTCGTACATTCGCGACTGGATGACGAGCAAGTTCGGATTCCGCCGGACAGGGTTCCAGGCTCTCAAGCGCGTATCCCTGAGTATGTTCTATACTGACAGTCGCTCATGGAAAGAGATCGGTTTTGAAGGGATGTTCATGCCAGAGGACCGTAAATGATCGTGCGGAGCTCAGAGATCAATGGACCAGTTCACGAATCGGCCGATGTCTGCATCATCGGTTCCGGTTGCGGAGGTGGAGCGAGCGCAAAGGTTCTGGCTGAAGCAGGCAAGAAAGTCATTGTGCTGGAAGAGGGGGGATACTATACCTCGAAGGATTTTGACGCGACGGAGCAGACAGCGTACCAACATCTCTATCAACAGCGCGCTGGTCAGGCCACAGATGATCTTGCGGTCACGGTGTTGCAGGGACGCTGTGTTGGCGGAAGCTCGACCGTGAATTGGACGACCTCCCTGAGAACGCCCGATTTTGTGCTCGAAGCCTGGAAGCGCGACCACGGAATTCAGGGCTTTTCTCCGAAAGAGCTTGATCCGTATTTCGAGAAAGTGGAACAATATCTCAATATCCACACGGAGCCCTTCGAGAACCACAATCCCAACAATCGTCTCATACTCGATGGGGCAAAGAAACTTGGCTTTCGCGCGTCAGCCGTCGGCAGAAACACCAAGGACTGTGTGAAAGCAGGGGCGTGCGGGCTGGGGTGCCCGTTCGATGCCAAGAAAACTGTCGCCATTACATACATTCCGGACGCCGTGAAGAGAGGCGCGACCGTGTTTGCCAACTTCCGAGCAACAAAGGTCGAGGTCACGAGGACAACAAAACGCGTGAGTGGAGTTGTCTTTGATCATCAAACGCAAAAACCGAAAACAGATTTCATCATAGAAGCGCCGATAGTCATTGTTTCCGCATCGGCAATCAATTCGCCGGTGTTGCTTCTCAAGTCAAATCTCGCAAACAACAGCGGTGAGCTTGGGAAAAATCTGACATTTCATCTGACATCGGCTGTCCTTGGTGTGTTCGATCAAATCATGTATGGTGCTGGTGGCATACCGCAATCAGCAATGTCGGACGAATTTCTGAACAAGAACCACGATGGCGGAGGGTTCTGGCTCGAAGCGGTGCCAATCTATCCTACCCTGGCCGCACTCGCGTTGCCGGAGTTTGGCTCAATGCATCGGGAGTTGCTGCATCAATACCCGCACATCGGCGCCACCATCATTCTCGTGAAGGAAATCGATTCCAACGGGCGAGTAACGGTGAACGATCATGGCCGTGCATCGATCTCGTACACGTTGCGGGACAAAGACCTTGGATATCTCAAGCAAGGGGTGGGCGTGGCGGCACGGGTTCAGTTCGCCGCAGGCGCAAAACGAGTGATAACGTTGCATGCCCGACTGACAGAATTCAACTCACCAGAAGAAATCGGCAACAAACTGGCAGTTTCCAACTGGGGGATGAACGAGATTGGATTGTACAGCGCGCATCCGCTTGGTACGTGTCGGATGGGAAGCGACCCGAAACGATCGGTTGTCGATGAACATTGTCAGACGCATGATGTGAACGGGTTGTTTGTGATTGATGGAAGCGTCACCCCCACATCCCTCGGTGTGAATCCTCAAGTCACCATTCTGGCTATCGCGGAGAAGAGCGCTGAGTGGATTGCTGGAAACTTCGCGGACATAAAGGCTCGGTGACAAGGGACTTGACTGTTGGCGTCTTGTTCACTACGATTGTAGTATGAACATTGGCTCAGAGAACCTGCTCCACAGTGTGTATTTCACACTCTCAATTTATACCTATTGTTGAACAAACCAGGGAAAGGGACTTCTGATGAAGACCGCTTTACAACGAATGATCCAACTCTACGCTCTTGCGGTTTTGATTGTTGTTGCTTCTGCGGCGCAGGGACTTCACTGGAAGACAACAACGACAGCGATGGGCAAAGAGATGAACAACGAGTTCTTCTTCATGCCGAAAATGGTGAAGACGGTTTCTGATGATGGGGAGGTGATGCTTCTCCGCGTTGATAAGAAGATGATCTATACGGTCAATGCGAAAGAGAAACAATACTCCGAAACATCGTTCAATGAAGTTGATTCACTGATGGCTAAGATGGCCAACCGAACGAAAGCGGCCTCTGAAAAAATGAACGAGCAATTCAAGAATATGCCGGAAGCCCAGCGAAAGATGATGGAGCAGATGATGGGTGGAGCAGGAAACGAGGCACCGGCTGTAACAAAGAATACCAGCGAGCAAAAGAAAATTGCCGGATACAACTGCACCAAGTATATCATCATGCAGGGAGAGAAGGAGTTGGTGACGGTTTGGGCAACGCAAGATGTCAAGGAGTTTGCCGGGATGCGAAAAGACTTCGAAGAATTCTCGAAGCGCATGATGGGACAGATGCCGGGAATGGGGGCTGCCGTCGAAGAGCTCATGAAGTTGCAGGGATTTGCGATGGAAACTCAATTCGGCACAATGATGACACAGGTTGTGACGAGCATGGAGAAGCGGACAACGCCGGCTTCGGAATACCAAGTTCCGTCTGGATACACAAAGGTGAAGTCACAGTGGCAGGAGGAACTTGCGAAGTCCGATGAAAAGGAGTAGCGATGTACTCTCGTTGCCCTAGGTCTCTATGCCTTGAGTCAATCTGATCCTGCATTGCTCTCGTAAGACCTCTGACGTTCTTCTGAACACTCATACGTAACACTGAGCGGGCACAAAGCCCGCACAGAACAGGTTTCTGTCACAACGGTCAGGTGACGATGACCTCATACAAGAACCCGCAGTCCGTTCTGCACCAATGACGCCTGCGGGTTCTTTGTTTTCTGGGTGCTCACGGGGTAAGCACTCATCATAGCTCTGAAAGGAGGCTGCTATGATACTGAAACAGCTGGTCGAGTTCCTGGACACGAACAATGTCAAGTATGTCAACATCACACACTCTACGGCCTTCACAGCTCAGGATGTGGCGGAATCCGCTCACATCTCCGGCAAAGAAATGGCGAAGACCGTCATCGTTTGGATGGATGGGGCCATGGCAATGGTTGTCTTGGCGGCATCCTCCATGGTGGATTTCAACAAGCTGAAAGGAGCAGTCGGAGCCAAGAGCATCGAGCTCGCGAGCGAATCGGAATTCAAAGACCGTTTCCCCTCCTGCGAGATTGGTGCGATGCCGCCATTCGGCAACCTGTTCAATATGAAAGTCCTTGTCGATACGATGCTGGCGGAAGACAAGGAGTTTTCCTTCAATGCGGGCACACATCATGAGCTCATCAGAATGTCGTATGCAGATTATGAGCGACTCGTGAAGCCGACCCTGGCATCGTTCGCATTTCAGAAGAAATAAGAATTCTAGTGCCAACACTCTGTCCTCGCCTACGGACAGGACGGTAAGAAAGGAACTGCGTATGCGCAAGCTCCAGG
>JBGPAN010000037.1:0-14811 GCA_041480785.1 Bacteroidota bacterium
CGTCTTTCTTCTTTGCGTCGGGTTTTTCCACGCGAGGACTTCCGACAACTGCAACTCCCGAATCCGTCGCCACCACCTTCTCGCCGAGAGCCTTCCGCAACTTCACGTTGTATCCGCGAAGCTCAAGGAGTTGCTCCATCATGGAAGTCATGCGCCGGTTGAGCGCAACAAGCTCCTTGCTGTACTTGTTGACGAGCCCCGGATTCTCGATTGGGATGAGCGTTCCGACAGGTGTATAGACAAGCGACACGAGGACGGCCGCGATCACCAGGACCAGCGAGCCCACAATGAGAGAATATACTTGCCAAGGAGCGAACCGTAACGACTTTGCTTTTCCAGCATCGTCACGCGGTACGAGGAGAACATCATAACGCGTCTTTTTCGACCTGTGGTGCTGATCTCCCGCCATTTGTCCTCTTCGCCCACTTCGGATACCCCGAACATCGGCCTGCCCAGAGCAGACAGTGCCCCCCGAAACTGGGTCAAAACACAACAGATCGGGGCAAAATCAGAAAATTGGACTTATAAATTAACCAAATCGCGCCGGAAAGTCAAAGGTTTTGTTGAAGTTACAGCAATTCCGCAGTTTAGGAAAATAGCGGGTTGTCAGGTGATGCCGGTGCGTCAGCGGCCCTTTTTCCTATCCAGCTCCAGCTTCTCTTCGACGTAGACGCGTATTTTTTCCTTGAACCGTGGACGTGCAAAACGCTCGGCATGAGCACGTATCGTGAGAGGGTCAAACTTCGAGGTAGAGAACTTCGCAATTGAATCTTTCAGGGCCTGCACAGATTGCTCGTGGAAGAAGAGCCCGGCTGGAAACCGTGATCCATCTACCACAGTTTCCAGTGCACCACCTTTCGCGAATGCGATGACGGGTTTGCCACTGGCCATCGCCTCCAGCGGAACGATTCCGAAATCCTCGATCCCAGGGAAAATCAGCGCCCGGCACCCAGCATACAGCCTCGACAATTCCAGATCGTTCTGCCATCCAAGAAACTGGATGTTTTTGTTAGCAGTCGATTCAAGTCTCTTTGACTCTGGCCCTGTACCGACTACCAACAGGCGCTCGCCAATCTGATTAAACGTCTCGATGGCAAGATCTACCCGCTTGTACGGAACCAGCGCACTGACAATCAGATAATATCCTTCGTCTTTTCCCGATACGACGAACTGATCGACGTTGACCGGTGGATGAATCACGTCGGCTGGCCTCCGATAGTACTGACGAATCCGATCGGCAACATTACGAGAGTTGGCGACAAAAAAATGCACGCGGTCGCTGGAACGGATATCCCACTCACGCAACCTTGGTGCGACGATCGACATCGCCGCCCGTGTCAATACTCCTGCGCGCCCCGGTCCGAAATACTCGTCATACAGCTCCCAGACATATCGCATCGGAGTGTGGCAGTAGCAGATATGCAACGCGCCCGGAGCCGGACGAGCCCCTTTGGCAACCGCATGGCTTGTCGAGAGGATAAGATCGAACTCGGAGAAATCGAACGACTCGATTGCCCTTGGAAATAGCGGAAGATAGTTTCTGTATTTCGTTGCCTTGAGCGGTAGCCGGTCAATAAATGAAGTGCGGATCTGCATCTTCTCGATGGTCTCGGACACACTTCCCCTGTTATGGAGAAGAGTGAACAACGTCGCCTGAGGATACAGCTCGCAGAGGACCTCCAGTACTTTCTCCCCACCCCGCATGCCGGTGAGCCAATCATGGACCAACGCAATCCTGAGATCGGACATGGAGCTCTCGTCTGCAATTTCGATAATATGAATTGCATCCAAAGTACGAGGAATTCGGCATACATCAAAATGCGCTGATGACCCACCTTGCATCACATTCCCTCCCTTTATATATTGAATCTGCAATCCAGATGGTCATCTCGAAGACTTTTTCCTCTTGGGCGCATGTCAATTCTAGTGGCGCTGCTCCTTTTTGTCGTAGTGTTTCTCATCACCGCAGGCGCCATCATCTTTGTCTTTGGTCCACTCCTGGTTCTTCAACCCCATCTGCGAACCCGGGAATGGTATAGCACATTTACTGACCTCCTGGAGCCGCACGATGCCGACCTTCCACAAGAAGACGTTGTGTTGAAAACCAAGGAAGGTTTCAGACTGAGCTGCTGGTTCGTCAAACAACCTGGAACATCCCGCGGAACAATCATCTACTTGCACGGCGTCGGCGACTGCAAAATCGGCGGGGTGCCCTACGCGCGGCTCTTCTTTAAACGGGGGTTCAACGTTTTTCTCTACGATGCACGGCGTCATGGCGACAGCGAAGGACACTATTGCACATTTGGCTTCAATGAAAAATACGATCTTTCCCTTGCCATCGACTACATTCTTAGCAGAAGTGACGCCCAGATTGGAAACATTGGTGTCTTTGGCACATCCATGGGGGCCGCCGTCGCCCTCCAGGCAGCGGCAATCGATCAGCGGATAGCTGCGATCGTTGCTGAAGCAAGTTTTACGGATCTCCGCACGGTGATGGTCGACTACCAGAAGCGCATCATCAAACTTCCCTGGCATTTTCTCCGCAACCTGGCGATGAGCCAATCGCAAAGGCTCGCGCATTTCAAAGCCAGATTTGTTTCACCCATTCACTCGGTGCAGAGCGTGCACAAGCCGGTTCTCTTTATTCACGGGACGGACGATACACGCATCAGGGCTGAGTATTCCAAGGCGCTCTACGACAACGCAAACCAGCCAAAAGAGTTGTTTTTGATTCCCAAGGGGGATCACACAAACCTGCTCAACGTTGGCGGCAGCGAGTATGAAACGCGGATTGTGACGTTTTTTGAGAAGAACCTTAAATGAAATTTTCTGCGCCGAAGGCGCATCCGCCTCCGGCGGAGATTTCCGATGTATGATGGTTCGACGCCTGCCGGCTCCTCTTGACCCATCGGGCAGGCGCTCACCACAAGTTTCCGATTTGTGATTTGTTGGCACCTTACATGAAGTGAAATCGTCGATTTATGATTTGTGATCAACTCTTCACTCGTTGCTGTTTACGATTCTAATCACTATTCACCAATGAGTTCACTCTGAGGTTTTCCATCGCCAGGATTCTATGATGAAACTCTTTGTTTGTCTCTGCCTCGTTCTCGCTTTCCTCTACCCTCTGTTCGGTCAGTCTCAAACACCGTTTTCCACGGATAGTGCAGCAGCATTTCTCCGCACCATTGCAGTCGACATCGGCGCGCGGCCGATGGGTTCTGCCAATGAGAGGGCTGCGATGGAATTTGCCATACGGAAGTTCCGTGAATTCGGACTCTCGGATACCTATATCATGCCCATCATGGAATATCCCGGGTTCATAGGCTCGCCTCCGACCAACACTCGCAGCGGAGTAGCGGTGGGAGTCCTGCGAGGTGCAACAAGCCGCATTATTGTTCTAGGAGCGCATATAGATTCTTTCGATCCAGGCGTTCCGGGAGCGAACGACGATGGATCCGGCAGTGCCGCCGTCATCGAGTTGGCTCGCGTTCTTTCCCAGAGGAAGAATCAATCAACGATTGTCTTTGCCCTATTCGGCGGCGAAGAAGCCGGCGATCAGGGATCGCGTCATTTTGTGAAGAATTTTGCGGACACAAACCGCATTGCGCTTATGCTTCAGCTCGACATGGCCAATGGCTCTCCGCTCCTTTTTCCTATGCTCGATGTGGCACAACATAGTGCGCCGAAATGGCTCGTCAGCGCATCCTATGAAGAATTCGAAAAGCTGGGATATACCGGTCTCCATTTCCCGACCGACTTCTTTGTGCTTATGGGGACGATGCCTGGCGGCGGCGTCGGTTCTGACCAAGAGCCTTTCCTCGAAAAGAATATTCCGGCGATCGATTTTACGTCCGATGCCCGTGATCCGATCCACACACCGCAGGACAATTTCGAAAATTTCAAGATCAGCGGTCTTAAGCGATCCGGAGATTTGATCTACAAACTCGTGGAGCGATTTGATGCCGGTGTCCCCGACGAGAAAGTCGGTACATACTTCCTCTACGAGGTGGCCACATTTCCCATGTTTGTTCCGCTGTGGGGGCTTCAGATCTTCATCGTCCTTTCGTTCATCATTGCAGGAGCGGCGCTCATCAACGTGCGAAAGAGACGAGCTTCGTACGAGGGGGCTGCTCGACCCAAGATTCCGGGGCTCAAACTATTCCTGCTGATGCTTATCATTCAGGCATGCGTCTGGTTCTCGGAGAACATCGTTGCTTTGGTCAAAGGCACGCGTTTTCCATGGATGGCAGATATCAACGGGTATTTCATTCTCGCATTTTTTGCTGCTTGCCTCGGCATATGGCTCTCTCTCCAGATTTCACAACGATTACATCTACGACAGGAACCCTATCCGTACTTTTTGCGCGCGACCGTATTTCTCATGCTTCTCGTTATCCTCTTTTCTTTCAGCTCGTCGAAGCTCGCGTTGTATCCGGCATCGGCACTGTTCATGCTCAGTTTGGCCATGCTTGTGCGACAACCAGTGCTCAAGATCATTTTCTGGATTCTTTCTCCGCATTTTATGTTCAGGCTGTTTTTCTCCGAAGCATTCGATTTCATCGCGCGCATGCTGCATACCCAACCAGACATCACGCCGGGGATCAACGCTGTCCTTCAGCTCAGTTACATTCTCTTTTTCTCCGTTTGGGCGTTTCCGTTTCTCCTCGGCTTCGCTGCCATCCATTTTGATTCACACACAGATCTCTTTATGAAACAGGTCAGGCGACGGCTCTTCGGCATCATTGCCTTCGCTCTTTTCGCTTTGACCGTCATCGTCCTGTCGCTTCAAGAATCCTATTCAAAGGAATGGCAACCATCCATCCGCATCGAGCAGAACTACAACCTGGACTCGACGAAAGGAACGTTGACACTTGAGGGCACGGAGTATCTTAAAAACATGCGTCTCGTTTTTGCGGATCGCGACACCGTGCTCCGGAGCTCGGGAACAGAGGCGAGATTTGAGAAAGCACTACCCATGCCGGAGCAGCCGTGGGTAGAGGTGAGCCGTACCCCGCAGACCACGCGATCTGACAGCGCCACCTTTGTCGAGCTGCACCTCAACCTCCATTTCAAGCATCGACCGACGAGGATCAGGGTCAGTTATTCAAGCAGCCGCGCCGTGCTCTCCAATGCTTCTTCACCCTATGCCCTTTCGTCCACAACCCGGACTGTCTCGCTCCAATGGGGCACGTTTTCAGACACGACGCTCAGCGTCCCCCTCAGCTTTACGCTTGCTGGCAAAGACAGCCTCAAGATCAGTGAGCATATTGAAGTCGGCTTTTGGGAACAGCCTCAAATCGTCTCACTCACCATCGAGCGACCGTCTTCCATTGTCCGACGCACGACCTTCGTGAGAGAAAAATCAATCAGACTCGAGTAGCGGGTGTTGGCAGGAACATCTTTTTCACGCCATCCGATGAATCGGACGGCTAGATTGTCACAAAACCCGAAGGGTTTCGCCTTTTCCGAGTCGTCCCCGCCAGCCAACTTTGGTCTATGAAGGCGGGCTGGGACTTGAGTCGATGACGAGCTGACGACAAAGGAGCCCACAAGCGTGTCAGGACCAAAGTCCTGACACCAGTTGCGAGGTTTTCACCCCGGTTTCTAGTGTGGAAAACGGCTACGTCAGTTAGCCAACCTCAACCACCTTATTGCTGATAGTTCTTCCTACGATCATGGACCCTCTCTCGAAGAGGGCCACCACTGACCCTGCGTTTTGCCAGCATTCCAGAGGACATCCTTGCCGAGGGTCTGCTTTGGCCTGCATCTGAAAAAGATGCACCTCCTCTTGACTTTAAGCTAATTTCGATTAATTTTCGCCCCAGAAGGAAGAGCTTCCGAGCCAGACTCCACCATTCTTGCTGGTCCGCGCCGATCTTCGAATTCCAAACAAATCCGTGCTCTACGGATTCATTTCGCACCGTCGCTCGATTCTTTTTCGCTCCGGAGTAATGAGGTTGCTGTACAAGCCCCTCATCATTCACAACCATTGGACGAAACGAGAAAACAGAAGAACGTCCCACAAGCTTTGTGACTATCACGCCGGAGACTGACCTGGTTCAGTTCATCGGAATGCCATCTTACGGTTGAGGCAACATTCGGATTCCGTTTGGTGCTCCATTCTCTCGCATCCAAAACAGTTCCGGATCGCGGTGCCACTGCTCGTTCCAGGAACGCGGTCTTGCTTGCGTCGGCTATCATTGACAACACAATCCACCATAAATCCACCACATACCAACATTCCACACGGAGGTACCATGCGAAAACTTTGTTGGTACTTTTTTGTTTCGCTGGGTGTGCTTGCGCTTGCTGCATCGTTTGCACTAGCACAGATCGGCACGGTCAAGGGCACGATCAACGATGCTCAAACCGGTGAAGCGCTCGTCGGAGCAAACGTTTTCCTTGAGAGAACGGCATTCGGCGCTGCAACCGATGTGAACGGAGTCTATACGATTCAAAATGTGCTCCAGGGAAATTACACTCTGGTTGTAAGCTACATCGGCTATGAGCCTTTCAGACAAGCAATATCGGTCAAATCCGATCGCACGACCACGCTCGACATCAAGCTCAATGCCAGCGCTGTCACGCTGAGTGGTGTTGTTGTGACGGCCATCGGCACGCGCATTGAGCGCGAAAAAATGGGCACTTCAGTATCCAGCGTCAACGCGGCGTCGCTTGCCACGGTCGGCGTTCATGACGTGGTGACAAGTCTTGAAGCAAAGGGACCCGGGATTCAGACGCTTGAGTCAACAGGCGACCCGGGAGGAGCAACGAAGATCGTGTTACGCGGCGCGCGGTCACTCGGCAGCAATCAGCCGTTGATCGTCGTTGATGGGGTTCCGATTTTCAGCGGCAACTCCATTGGCGGCGGACTCAGCGGGGGCGGCGGGGTCAGTAGTACCGTTGCTGCGGAATCGAGAATCAACGACATCAACCCCGACGATATCGAATCAATAGAAGTGTTCAAAGGCCCTTCGGCATCGGCACTGTGGGGATCACGGGCCGCCAACGGAGTCATTGTCATTACGACCAAGTCGGGCGGACAGACCGGCAGCAAGAAATTGAGCGTGACGGTACATTCAAAGATGTACGCCGACCAATTGCTCCGACCCTACCCCCTGCAGACGAGATTTGGCCAAGGCATCGATGGAGTGTATTCGTCCAGCGGCCTTCGGAGTTGGGGAGACCCGATCTGGATGCGGTCCGGCGCTGCGGATTCCCTTCAACGCACAAACTATGATTATGCACCAATTCTCAAGAAGAACTCCACAGCAACATTCGATCACGCTCAAGACTTCCTGCGGGATAACGCTCTCACAGCGGACTACGGTGTCACACTCCGCGGCGGAGACGAGTGGAGTGACTTCTACCTTGATTTCAGTCAATTGAACCAGACCGGCATTTATCTGACGAACTCCGACTTGCATCGGACGTCAATTCGCGCCAATGCAACCCGGCGGTTCACAGAGAACATCATAGCAAAAGTCACAGCTTCCTACGTGAAGAGCTCTACGAAACGAGTTCAACAGGGGTCGAACGCCTCCGGGCTCGCCCTCGGCGGTTACCGAACCCCCCCCGACTTCAACAACAATCCGTACCTTGTTGACTTCATATCTCCAACGGGGACGGTCACACTTGGCGTTCAGCGAACGTACAGGAATGCTTCCGGTGACCCGAAGGGAACTCCCGGATTCGACAATCCGCTCTATATGATCAACTATATTCCCACCCAGTTGAATACAGACCGTCTGTTGGGCACCGCTGAGCTCACTTATGAGCCCGCCAAATGGCTAAATTTCATTTACAGAGTTGGTGCTGACTACTACACCGATCGACAGTTCACTACGTTTCCCCCGGGAGATGCGAATAACCCGACGGGCTTCACTTACCGGAACGCGAATACCAACTACATGTTCAATTCAGATCTCCTGGCAACTGCAAATCAGGAGCTGACGAATGATGTCAGCGGAACATTGACGGTTGGGTTTCATCTGGACCACCGCCGAACGGACAACACAAACGTTGGCGCAACCGCATTTGTTTTGCTTGATGCACCGGCAACCTTTTCCAACTCTTTGAACTATACACCGGGCGAAGCACTGACGATCACGCGCTCTGCTGCTTTGTATGGTGAGGCATCGTTTGACCTCTTTAAGCAGGTCTATGTCAAGGGCACCGGCCGAATGGAGAGCGCATCCACATACGGTCCCGATGCAAAGCAGACCTATTTCTATCCATCTGCAAGTGTTGCCTGGCAATTCAGCGAACTCCCGTTCATCAAAGAGAATCTTGTCAAAGACGCCAGCATCTTCAGTTTCGGCAAACTTCGTTTTGCCTATGGTGAGGCTGCAAACCAGCCTGGCGCATATCAAACGAAGACATATTTCGGCGTTTCCAATCCACAAAACGGATGGGGTGAGGCTCTCCGTGGGACACAATACACGGGAGGGGGCACGTCCCGAAGCACAAGCCTTGGCAACTCATTGCTCGGGCCGGAAATGACTTCCGAGACCGAGTTCGGATTCGATTTTCGGTTCCTGAATGACCGCATTTCATTGAGCGCGTCAAAGTACGTGAACAAGACCACTGACGCTCTCCTTGCGGTGAGTGTTGCAGCATCTTCGGGGTACACATCTCGTACTGCAAACGCTGCAAAAATGGAGAACAAGGGAACAGAACTGCAGCTGATTGCCGAGTGGCTCCGCATAGAACCATTCTCATGGACAACCACAGTCAACTGGTCACAGAATTTCAACAAGGTGACTGACCTGTCCGGCGTCACGCAAGTCAATTTAGGCGGATTTGTCGGGGCACTTCCCAGCGCAGTCCTTAACCAGCCGCTCGGAGTAATGTACGGCACCCGATGGGCGCGAAACGCTGCCGGCGCCGTGTTACTAGATACCAATGGTTTTAGGTTGGTTGATGCAACATCAGGAGTCATCGGCGATCCCAATCCAATCTGGCGTGCCGGCCTCATCAATACATTGCGTTATGAAAGACTGACGCTGAATGTCGTCCTCGACATCTCTCGTGGAGGCAAGGTGTGGAACGGCACAAAGGGCGCCTTGTACTCGTACGGAACAGACAAGGACATGGACATGTGGACCACGATCACGGCGGCCCAAGCGGCATCGTTAAGGACCTGGTCAGGGAAGACCCCAAGCCAGTACATCAGTGCTTCGGCCACACAAAAACGGTTCTACACGAATGCCGACGGAACAGTCTCCTTCCGTGGCAAGATCGGCAACCTTGGCGGTCCAGATGTCATCCTCGATCAGGATTGGTACAACCTCGGACCGGGGGGTGGCATCAACGGAGCTCCGACAGAAGCGTTCATGGAAGACGGCAGCTACGTCAAACTCCGAGAGGTCTCACTCTCCTACACATTCCCACTTCGTTACTGGGGGATGCAATCTGCAACGGTCAGCGTCACGGGGCGCAACCTGGCAATATGGACAAACTACACCGGAGTTGATCCTGAAACTAACCTGGGGGGAACCGGCAACAACATAGGGATCGACTATTACAATAACCCAACGACAAAGACCTGGATCGTTTCGCTCCAGATTGAATACTAACCAAACGGGAGTCCGATCATGAGAAAAATCATTCTTGTACTCACAGTCTCCATCTTCATCGCGGGATTGGTCGGATGCGAGAAGTTTGTCAGCGGATTCGATTCCAATCCTCTCTCACCCGTTGACGCGAGCGCATCGACCACATTCATAGGGGCAGAACTCAATTACGTCTTGTTCACAGAGGCATATCCGGCGTTCGTCTCTGCGATGTGGACACAGCAGATTCATGGAGCCGATCGTCAGTTTCTCCAACTTCAAACTTACCAGACCACTACTGATGATATCTCTAATGACTGGAACATCGCGTATGCCGGGGCTTTATCGAACCTTCGGATCGTTCAGGGCAAATGCACAAGCCCCGCCTTGGCTAATCTGAAGGGGGCAGCAGAGATCCTCGAGGGACTCCACATGGGAAATGTTGCAGCCCTGTTTGGTGATGTCCCATACTCGCAAGCGATACAGTATCCGAACCTCACCCCCGTTTTCGATGGGCAGATGGCTGTTTATACTGCCGCGCTCGGTGTCCTGGATCAAGGCATCACCGATTTCAACTCGAATCTCGCTCCTCTGGCACAAGACATGTTGTCACTTGCTGGAGTCGGGACACGATGGGTGAAACTCGCTCACTCCGCGAAGGCCCGCTACCTTATGCACACGGCTCGTTCACAAGGGTACAGTGCGACGGTGCTGAACCAGGTCATCGCCGAGGCCCAACAGGGCATACTCAGTACGACCGGATCAGAGGATGCCAATGCCACTCACGGAACGGTTCAGAGCCAGAACCAGAATCTCTGGTACTCGTTTATGGTGGTCGACCGCAGCGGCTATATGGATGCCACTGTCGCTGGAACGTTTGCGATACCGATGATGCAGGCCCGAAAGTTCGATGGCAAGTCGAACGAAGCCGGAAGGCTCGGCTTCTATTTCAATTCAACTCTCACCAATCTCAACACGACTACCACTGGGGCATATGCGGTCAGCGCGTCATACCCAATCTTCAGGGCATCGGAGACGCATTTGTTGATAGCAGAAGCGTACATCCGTCTCGGCAACACGGCAAGCGCGCTTACGGAGCTGAACAATGCCCGGACGTATAACAATAGCGTCTTCAAGAACACATCGACGTTGTACGTCGCGTCCGATTTCGCAACCCCCGCAGCTCTGCAGCAGGCGATCCTCAACGAGACGTACCTTTCATTGATGCATCAGGTTGAAGCCTTCAACTTCATGCGGCGCATTGATTATGCCATTTCGTACAAGGATTCAGCCGGCACCACAAAGACCATTGCTCCGACACGCGGAACGATATTCCCTCAGCGGTTCATCTACTCCACGAGCGAAGCCACGACCAATCCAAACCAGCCCGCTGTGCCGACTGACGGGCTCTACATCCGTACTCCGGCAAACAGGTGATGCGCGGTACGTGATTCATCAATGACACTGGGGCCCCGCTGCAAAAGCGGGGCCTCTTTGTTGGAGAGAAGGAAGTCGTCTGAGGAGGACCCATGAACAGGATAGTTGCGCTTGTGCTTCTCATCATTGCATGTGTTGTGGGTTGCTCGTCGATGCGCGAGGGGACAACCGGCAAGGTGCGCGGTGATGTTCTGACGTCTGAGGAAATTGCGACGACGAAGGCGCAAAACGCCTACGACGCAATCACCCTCAAGCGACCGTTCTTCCTGAAATCCCGCGGTCCAAGAAGTTTGTCGAGCGCACCGATGGGCCAAACGGTTGAATTTCCTGTCGTCTATCTTGATGGAATGTACTACGGTGAAATCGAGTCGCTCCGCAATATCACCGTGGAAGACATCAAGGAAATTGATTACCTCGATTTCAACGCGGCGACCGTGCGCTTTGGAACGGGTCACAGTGGCGGGATCATTCTCGTAGTGACGAAACGCGATCTGCCCCCACTTACACCTGACACGACAAAGGTGACAGACTAGAAGCCATCTCAAGAATAATCACGCAAAGGTACTGAGAGTAGAAAGAAACGCAGATATGTCTTCGCGAATTTGCGTTTCCGCTCTTTGAATCCAGCTAGTGGGCGAAATCTCCCGCTCTTTGGATCCGGCTATTTGGCGGGATCTTGGAAAGGGGGACAAGAGCGGGATTTAGCAAACTACGCTTGCAATGACTCCCCCCTAGTCATTGCGAGGAGTCCCGCTGGTCTTGAGCGGGACGACGAAGTTCCGCTCTCTGAATCCCGCTCGGTGGCGGAATCCAAGAGCGGGACAATCCATACATGTTGCTCTCGATAGATTGCTTCGCAAAAAACGCTCGCAATGACACACTACTCCCGTCCTTCCGAGGAGCGAAGCGACTGAATGACGTTTTACTCCTTTTTGGAAGGCCACACGAGGCTTTTCAGCAATCGTTTGGTCTCCGTTGAAGCTTTCCGCGTTTTTACCTATTTTCTCTCCCATGAACAGCCAATTGAGTCCAAGAACTCTGTGTATCCTTTCAGCCTTCCTGTTAACTGGCATAGGGATCTGCCAGGCTGCACTCAGAATCGAGATGCGGGAAGAGAAGGAAAAGCTGGTGGTTCTTCCCTTCGCCATCGAAGGTCTCACCTCTGATCAATGCCGCATTTTGCAGCAGCATTTCGAGCAGAAGCTTCGGGAATCAAACAATTTTAAGCTACTGCCCGAGCATCTGTTTAGACACGCCCTTGCCCAGGCAGGTCTGCAAAGAATAGACAGCTGCGTCTCTCTCCCCTGTCTCGCGCAACTGGGAAATGTCCTGAATGTCCAGAAGGTCGTTCATGTGCAAGGAATGCATGCGGGACAGAGGTTCGCTCTTCAGATACGACTTGTGAATGCGGCTGACGCCAAATTGTTGTATGACGAATCAGTCACCTACTCGGGTGAGTTCAACAATCTCCTGGCTGACGCCATATCCGAGCACGCGCGGAAAATTGACAAAACGTACGTCAGCACAGGGACACCGTGGTATTACTATGCTGCAGCAGTCCTCGTTGGCGGTGGAATCATCTATTGGATTTTCTCGACCTGGGCAGCATCCAGCAGCTCTGAATCCAGCGGCACCCCTTCCTCGCCCACCGCACAATGAATTGGTCAGGCTTTCTCCAATCAGATACTGGTCATGCCAACCCGATGAACTCTTCTTCCAAGAGAGCCCGCACGATCTTCTCTCTGGTTATGCTGATGATCGGCATCAGTCTCTCTCAATCTTCACCGACTGAGGGAGCAATTACACTCCCGGAGACGCTGGCGGTCCTTCCGTTTGAAATTCACAACTTGACTCGCGAAGACGGTTTACTCCTCGCCAAGCGTTTTGCTGCGGTCCTTCGAGAGTCAAATCGTTTTGAAGTGATTCTTAAAGACAGTATTGGGGGTTCGGGGGGATTGCACGATCCGCGTTCCCTCGCAGAGACAGGAAAAACCCTGGGCGTTCGAAAGATTGTTCATGTCGGTATCGTGCACCGGGACAGACTCTACGTTTTGCAGATTCGCTTGGTCAATGTCAGCGATGCGGCGCTACTGTATGCCGAGCGAGTCGACTATTCAGGGGAGTTTGGATCCCTTCTTTCTGATGTCATCCCTGAACAGGCCCGCAAGCTCACCCAGGCACACCTCGATGCCAAAACCCCCTGGGCCAAGGCTGCCTTTCTTTTCGGGGCTTGCCTCGGTGCGATCCTCTGGGTTCTCTGGCACTTCAGACGAAACAGAAGCAGGCAAGCATCACTCTAGGCTTCACCAGCCGGGTCACAGTTCTCACAGGCCCCGTCCCTAAAAAAGCGCCGTCGAATTTCCTCTTCATGTTACCCCGCACCATTTCGAGTCTCCGTTGTATGGAGACTAGAAATCTCGAACCTGGCAAGAGCAACGATACGGTCACGACAGAGCGTGACCCTCCATGTGACGGCGGTGGAGGGACGTGCTCAGTCACGTCCGTCAGTGATTGCAGCGAGCCGATCGCTGCATCCAGCCATCGACTGAAGTCGACGGCTTCGGGATTACGAAACCCCGGAGGGGTTTTGAAGCTAATGAAGCCGTTCGTTTCAACGAATGGCGGAAACGGAGCGAGAGATTCGCAGTTACCGCAAGACAAGCTGCGCCACGTTCTCAATGTGATAGGTGTGGGGAAACATGTCGACTGGCTGGAGAGCGAGTATTTCGTAGCGACCGGCGAGCAGCTTCACATCCCTCGCCTGTGTTGCCGGATTGCAGCTGACGTAGACGATACGCGGCGGCGCGATTTCCAGGATTTCGTCCACCACTTTTGGATGCATTCCGCTTCGTGGCGGATCGATGATCATGACATCAGGTTTCTGATGTGACTTGATCCACTCTGTATCCTTCGTAAGTCGGTCCTTCAAATCGCCAAGAACAAACGAGCAGTTCGTTATCTTGTTCTCCCTCGCATTGCGTTCGGCGTCGTCAACCGCCGCACCTACCGACTCGACTCCGATCACCCGGTTGACCGCATCAGAGATGAACAGTGCAATAGAGCCCGTGCCTGAATAGAGGTCCCACACGACGTCCGTCGGTTTCAAAACGGCCAAATCCCGGGCGACAGCGTACAGTTTTTCAGTCTGAGATGTGTTTGTCTGAAAGAATGAGCCGGCAGAGATGGTGAACAGCAGATTCCCCAGCCTCTCATGAATAATCCCCTCTCCCGCATAGACTTTTGCCCGATCGCCAAAAGCTATCTGGGCTTTCTTTGAGTTGATCGTATTGACAACCGTCGTGACCGCGGGAACGGCCTGAAGCAATTCCTTCGTCATTTGCCTCATCGTCTCAGGCCGATCTTCGAACGTCACAAGATTGACCATGAGTTCATTCGTTCGCTTGCTCTGACGGATCACCAGGAATCGGAGATATCCCGCGTCTTCGTCTGATGAATACGCGGTGAGATTCTCGCGGCGAGCAAACGACCGGACGAAGTTCAGAATGCTGTTGGAGTGATCAGATTGCAGGAGACACTCGGTGATTTCGAGGACTTTGTCGTACCGCTGAGGAACGTGCAAACCCAGGTGGATCTCCGATGGTTCGGCTTCGCTCACCACAAGTTTGCGATTTTCTGCGCCAAAGGCGCATCCCCGCCTGCCATACTGGTTCATGACTGGCGGGCAGGCGCCTCCGGCGGAGATTTGCGATTGGGTTGAGGCGGCGTTCTCTGGATGCTCAGGATCCTCCTTCGGCGGAGGGACCTCCAGCCATTCTTTATCGGCGAAGGAGTATTCCATCTTGTTCCGATAGAAGAA
>JBGPAN010000038.1:0-14764 GCA_041480785.1 Bacteroidota bacterium
CACCGATCTTTGTCCATGGGATATGGGAACCTTTGGCTCAATGTCGACGAGGTCATTCGGACCATCGCTTCGCGCAGCCGGCGCCGAAGCCCGGCAAGTGCTGCTCGAACTGGGCTCGGAGCAGATGAAGATTGCCGCAGACAATCTGGTGACTGAAAACGGTTTCGTCGTCGACAAGGCGAACAGCCAGCATCGAGTATCGTACGCCCAGTTGGCGAAGGGCAGGAAGATCGAGCGACATGCGTCCGGAAAAGTAGCTGTCAAGAAACCGTCCGAGTTCAAGGTCATGAGCAAGGCACTGACGCGTCGAGATGCTCGGGAAAAAGTCACGGGTACGGCGAAATACGCCGGCGACATCCAGCTCCCCGGGATGCTCTATGCGAAGGTACTGCGGCCACCTGCTCACGGGGCGAAGCTCATCGACGTCGATATCTCCGAGGCAAAGAAGATGAAGGACGTCCAGGTGGTCAAAGAGGGTGATTTCGTCGCAGTCCTGCACAAATATCCCGACGTTGCAGAAGTGGCACTCTCGAAAATCAAGGCGAAGTTCGACCAACCGAAGTCCGATCTCGACGACAAGAGCATCTTCGACCACCTTCTAAAGGTTGCACCGGAGGGCAAGAACGTGGCGAAGGATGGAGATCTGAAGGCCGGTGAGAGTGGGGCGAAAACAATTGTCGAGGCGATTTACTTCAATGACTACGTGGCACACTCGGCAATTGAGCCGCACACAGCAGTCGCGATCATCGAAGGTGACAAAGCAACTGTCTGGGCTTCGACTCAGAACCCATTCACCTGCAAAGAGGAGGTTGCGAAGGAACTCGGTTTCCCATCCCAGAATGTGCGGGTCATTACACCGTTCGTCGGAGGAGGATTTGGAGGGAAGACGAGAAACCTTCAGGCGGCGGAAGCGGCGCGTCTTGCGAAGCTGACCGGAAAGCCGGTGCAGGTAGCCTACAGCAGAAAAGAAGAGTTTTTCTTCGATGCCTTCAGACCTGCTGCCATAGTGAAGATAAGATCCGGCGTCACCGACAAAGGCAAGATGAGTCTTTGGGATTACCGGGTCTACTTCGCCGGCGAACGAGGCGCTCAGCATTTTTATGACATCCCAAACACCAGCACGACTGCTTACAACTCGAGCTGGGTTGGCGCCGCGGGTTCTCATCCTTTTGCTACAGGTCCCTGGCGCGCGCCGGGCAATAACACGAATTCGTTTGCCAGAGAATCCCAGATCGACATCATGGCCGCGAAGGCAGGGATGGACCCTGTGGAATTCCGTCTACAGAACATGACCGACAAGAGAATGATCCGCGTTCTCAAAGCCGCGGCCGAGAAATTCAGATGGAAGCCTGGGAAGGCACCAAGCGGCAGAGGCCTAGGCGTCGCTTGCGGCATCGATGCGGGAACATATGTTGCTTCGATCGCCGAAGTGGAAGTTGATAAGGGAACAGGCAAGGTCCAGGTAAAACGCGTGGTTTGCGCACAGGACATGGGCGTGGTCATAAACCCCGAAGGCGCCACGATCCAGATGGAAGGCTGCATCATGATGGGCTTGGGCTATGCATTGACAGAACAGGTGCATTTCAAGGGCGGAGAGATTCTGGAGACCAATTTCGATACGTACCAGATCCCACGATTCTCCTGGCTTCCCAAGATCGAGACGGTTATCCTCGACAACAAGGAACTTGATCCTCAAGGCGGCGGTGAACCGGCAATCGTCACCATGGGAGGTGTGGTTGCGAATGCTATCTACGATGCTGTTGGTGTCAGGATGCACCAACTCCCGATGACGCCGGAAAGACTCAAGGAGGAAATGAAGAAGGGCTAGAGCTGGCTCGTCAGGCTTATCAGAGAATTCACCCAATTCAGCGAGCGGAGCACGCTCTCTGAAAGAAGCGAATTCATGAACGAATCACCGAATATGCTCTTTCCACCTTTCGAAAGAACGCGATCAGGTTTGGTCTGCTGACATCAAGTAAGGAACCTATGATATACATGCTTTGCAAACACCGTGTTCGGGATTTCGAGCAATGGCACAGAATCTTTGCGTCACATGCCGAAGCACAGGAGAAGTCCGGTCTTCATCTTCTTTATCTTCTCCGGGATACAAACGACCAGAATCATATCGTATATCTCTTCAAAGTCGACAACATGAATACAGCGAAGGCTTTCACCGAGGCCCCGGAGGCGAGCGCCGCAGCCGAGGAGTCAGGAGTGATTGGTACGCCCGAAATCATTCTGCTCAACGACTAACCGTGGAGAACAACACATGCCCCCTTATCTTCCAAAAGAGACACGCTATGATTCAATGAAGTACAACCGATGCGGGCGCAGCGGAGTGAAGCTGCCGGCGATTGCGCTTGGACTCTGGCACAATTTCGGCGGAGTCGACTCGCTCGAAAATGCGCGGGCCATGCTCAGGCACGCATTCAACCTCGGCATTACACATTTCGACCTGGCGAACAACTACGGCCCGCCACCGGGGTCGGCCGAAGAAAATTTCGGCAAGATCTTCCGGAAGGACTTTGCCCCATATCGCGACGAACTGATCATCTCAACGAAAGCTGGTTACTTGATGTGGCCCGGACCGTACGGTGATTGGGGATCAAGAAAGTCTCTCATCGCGAGCCTCGACCAAAGCCTGCGAAGAATGGGGTTGGAATATGTCGACATCTTCTACAGCCATCGCCCTGACCCCGAGACCCCGCTGGAAGAAACCATGCAGGCGCTCGATCAGATCGTACGAAGCGGGAAAGCTCTGTACGCCGGAATTTCTTCATACTCTGCAGATCAGACACGGCAGGCTGCCCGGATTCTACGCGAACTCGGCACCCCGTGCTTGATTCATCAGCCAAGTTACAGTATGTTCAACCGTTGGATAGAGAATGGGCTGCTTGGAGTTCTCAACGAGGAAGGGATTGGCTGCATTCCATTTTCCCCTCTCGCGCAGGGAATCCTGACGAACAGGTATTTGAACGGAATCCCCAAAAACTCACGGGCGGCAAAGCCGCATGGATTCCTCAAACCGGAGCAGATCACTGAAGAAAAACTTCGCAAGGTCCGTCAGTTGAATGAGCTTGCGCATGCGCGTGGACAGTCTCTGGCCCAAATGGCACTTGCCTGGGTGTTGCGATGCCGGGAGGTCACATCTGCGCTTATCGGTGCCAGCAGTAAAGCGCAAATTGACGACGGGGTTGGTGCATTGAAGAATCTGTCGTTTACACAAGAAGAGTATCAGACAATCGAGAGAATCCTCTCAGGACAATAGATGGATCTCTCCTAATAACGACATTTTGCTTCAACTCACTTATCATAGTCAATACTTGAACGGGAGGTTCGGTATGGCTACAACGATCGACAATCTCAAAGAAGCTTTTGCCGGCGAAAGCCAGGCATTCCAGAAATACACCAACTTCGCAAAGAAAGCAGAGCAGGAAGGGCTTCGCAACATCGCACGGTTGTTCCGGCTCACCGCTGAAGCGGAGAAGATACACGCCGAAGGTCATCTGAAATCACTCGAAGGCGTCGGCTCTACCGCTCAGAACCTGCAGGCTGCGATTGACGGTGAGACGTATGAGTACACGAAGATGTATCCTCCGATGTTGAAGCAGGCAGAAGCGGACAACCATAAGGCGAAGCGGATGTTTGGTTATGCCGTTGAAGCAGAGGCCGTACATGCGAAGTTGTACACAATGGCGCTGGAAGCGGCAAAGCAAGGCAAAGACCTGACAGCAGTGGATTTCTATCTGTGCCCCGTCTGTGGTTACATTGAACTGGGCAAGCCCCAGAAAGACTGTCCGATCTGCGGAACGAAAGCAGAGAAATTCATTCGAGGCTGACGCGTCGAAGTTCAAAGAGAAATTCCGATGCGAATACACGATATGCAACAACGTGTCAGCTATTCGTTGTCTTCAAACCAACGTATGAACAGAACGAAGGGATCTTAGGTTCATGTTGATCAAACGAATTGAACTGCGCTACATCAAAATGGAGCTGGTTGCTCCGTTTGTCACCTCGATGGGAGTCGAGACATATGAGGAGCACATCATCATCCGCATGGAGAGCGAAGGCATCACCGGGTGGGGCGAATGCGTTGCTCAGGGAAATCCCTTCTACTCGTACGAAACGGTGAATACCGCCTGGCACATTCTGCGAGATTACTTGATCCCGAGTTTGCTCGGCAAGAGAATTGTCTCTGTCGACGAGGCAACTGGGTTCTGTGCGCGGGTACGCGGTCACAGGATGGCAAAGGCGGGGTTGGAGGCAGCGCTGTGGGATATTTTTGCGAAGGAGAGAAATGTCCCGCTCTCCGAGATGTTTGGTGGAGTCAGAGATCGCATTGATGTTGGTGTCAGCATCGGTATGCAGGAATCATTGAGCGCTCTTATGCAAAGAGTGGCTGACTATCTCGAAGAAGGGTACAAACGGATCAAGATCAAAATCGAACCCGGGAATGACCTCGAACTAATCTCAGCGATTCGCAAAGAGTATCCCGACATCCCGTTTCAGGTTGACGCCAACTGCTCCTATCAACTGAGCGACGTTGAGGTATTCAAGGCGATGGATAACTACGGTCTTCTGCTTATTGAACAGCCCCTCGGGTACGACGACCTGTATGAACACGCCAGACTGCAGCAGGAGTTACGAACCGCTATTAGCCTGGATGAAAGTGTCCAGTGTCTTTCTGATGCACGAGCCGCTCTTGAATTGAAAAGCTGCCGCAGTATCAACGTCAAACCGGGCCGGGTGGGCGGATTCACCGAATCCAAAGCCATTCATGATTTCTGTGCATCGAAGAGTGTTCCTGTGTGGCATGGCGGAATGCTGGAATCAGGCATCGGTCGTGCGGGAAATGTGGCTCTTGCCTCGCTCCCAAATTTTAAGCTCCCCGGCGACATATCGGCCAGCGATCGGTACTACAAGCAGGACATCGTCGATCCGCCGTTCCGACTCTTGCCGGATGGGACGATGGTTGTGCCGACGAAGCCAGGCATTGGCGTTGAAGTCGTGATGGAACATTTGAATCGTGTGACGCAGCATCACGAAGATTTCACTGCATAGTAGATCCTCTTCTTCGGCCTCACCAAGGCTGAGAGAATCCCCGACTGTTTGCTTGAGGGTCGGAGCGACCACCTGATCAAGGAGGAGGCCTCTTGAACTCTGCGAAGTTCCTTGCCCTCTCGCTTATCTGTACGATCTGCGCATCACTCCCTTCTGTATCACAGCAAAAAGTGAATCCACGCCCGGCAGACCTCATCCTCCGCAACGCATTTATCTACACCGTCGATCAGAAGAGAACGGTAGCAGAGGCTCTTGCAATCCGGAGCGGCAAAATCGTGTTCGTGGGGCACAATGGCGACGTCACAAGATTTGCCGGCAAAGGGACAAAGATCATCGATCTCGGCGGCCGCATGGTCCTTCCGGGTTTCATTGACAGCCACTGTCATCCCTCAGGTGCATACAAACAGTTTTATGAAATCAGTTTCAATAGCGTGCGGACCGTTCCGGAGTATCAGAAAGCCATTCGTGAGTACTACGGGAGTCATTCGGGGGCAAAGTATCTCAAGGGTCGGGGTTGGAGCAACACCCTCTTCCCGAAAACCGGTCCTGACAAGAAGCTCATCGACGAGATCGTCAGCGACATCCCTGTTTCCCTTTCCTCAGAGGACGGCCATTCCAAGTGGGTGAATTCAAAAGCTCTCGAGCTGGCTGGCATCACAAAGAATACGCCAAACCCTGACGGGGGCGTCATTGAACACGATCCGATCACAGGCGAACCGACAGGGACACTCCGGGAGAGTGCCGCAAGCCTGGTTGCGAAGTTGTTTCCGGACTACAGCCTTGACGAATTGATGAGGGGTTACATAGCGTATCAGAAAATGGCTCTGGCATTCGGCATCACGACGGCGCATGATGCAGATATCGATCTCGGGAGCAACGAGATCTCAGCTTACAAGACTCTCGAGAAAGCGAACCGACTCGGGATGCGTTTTCGCGCTTCACTCTATGTCAGTCCGAAGGACGGACTCAAACAAGTCGCTGCAATCGCCGCTGAGCGGACAAAACACAAGGGACCTTACTTCCAGATTCATGCGGCAAAGATCTACGCCGATGGCGTTGTCGAAGGAAGCACTGCATATCTGAAGGTACCCTACAAGCATCTACCGGACTCCCGCGGGGAATTGCTCTGGAAGCCGGAAGCTCTCAACGCGATGTGCGCCGAACTCGACAAAAACAAACTGCAAATCCACGTTCACTCCATCGGAGATGGAGCCACGGGTGCAACGCTCGACGCCTTTGCTCATGCAGTCAAGCTCAACAGCAAACGGGATTCACGAAATCTCATCACTCACCTGCAACTCGTTGCCCCAGACGACATCCTTCGCTTCAAGCAGCTCGGTGTTATCGCGGTCACGCAGCCATTCTGGTTCATGAAGGATGATTATTACTACAATATTCAGGTGCCTTATCTCGGTCAGGAGCGCGCAGACGCTGAATACCCGATGGAGAGCTTCTTCAACGCTGGAGTGATGGTTACTTCCTCCAGCGACTATTCCGTTACCATTCCCTGCAATCCCCTTGTGGCTATCCAAACCGGAATGACCCGCAGCCGCCCCGAAACCATCGACCCGAAAGAAGTTCTCTGGCCAGGGGAGAGGGCGACGCTGGACCAAATGATCGCCAGCTTCACCATCAACGGCGCCTATGCCAACTTCCTCGAGAAATCAACGGGCTCTCTTGAAGTAGGCAAAATGGCTGATCTGATCGTCCTCGATAAGAATCTCTTCAACATTCCAGTCACCGATATCAGCAAAGCCAGGGTGTTGATGACACTGTTCGAAAGGAAAGAAGCTTTCAAAGACAAATCGTTGAACCCCTAGATTCGCTCGTTGCACATTGACCGGCTTTCGGTCCGGCAGGAGTGACTATGGAACAACTGACAATCTTCTATGGAGAGAGACCTAGTTTCGGTGGGAAGTGGTTCAGGTTGACTCAGATTGCCTTGGGCATCCTGTTCATGGTACAGGGACTCGCAACCATGGGAAAGCTGTCCTGGTTTTCCCCCTTCATATTCGGCTATGGTGTTATCCTAGTTGTAGCTTTCCTGTTGGGGCCGCGCTTCTCAAGAGCATGCGCGATCACACTTGATGATCGGGGCGTTAGGGGGAGAATCTCATACTCTCATGAGATCGATCTTCTCTGGGAAGACCTGATGCACGCCGAAATCATGATGTTCGCACTCATCCTCAAGACCAAAGGGGGCGAAACAATTCATATCGACCTCGGGAACTTCACCTATGATCAGCACAAGCATGTGAAACCGAAGTTGATTGATATCCTCGGAGCGAGAGGCCTGCTCAAAAAGTCTGCGTGAACAATCACACGAAGTATCGGGCGACCATCAAATGTCAGTTCGAAACGAGGAAAATTCAGAGCACTATACGTGGGGAAGTGGTTGCGATGGGTGGCGGCTTTTGAGTCGAGCGGATCTCTCTGTCATCCAGGAAAGGATTCCTCCTGGCCTTGGAGAACTCCTGCACTACCATACCCGCGCCAGACAGCTGTTCTACGTCATCGAGGGGCAGTTGGAAATCGAACTCGCAGGTGAAAAGGTTTTGTTGGCATCAGGCGACTCTCTCGAAATTACACCAATGCAACACCATCGCGTCACAAACACATCGGACGCAGACACCCATTTTCTTGTCATCTCATCCCCTTACACAACCGGCGACCGTGTTAACGTCGGGCAATGAGTGAGCAACCGAACACAACGCTGAAGTGCGGACAATGCTCGAACGCTGTGAAAGAGAGCGACGACCATTGTCACAATTGTGGGGCAATGTTCAAGGAAGGATTCGTTTGCATTCACCATCGTTCCAGGGCGGCGGTCGGAGTTTGCGTGATCTGCAAAAGGCCTTTCTGCGATGAGTGCGGATCCGATGTGATGAATGTCTTTTTCTGTAGCTATCATAGCAACTACGAGTTCCATGAAGGAATGCCACGGGTTTTTGGTCATACGGACAACGTATTGGTCCAGCACGTCACCCAGTGTCTCCAGCAAGCAGGATTTCACCCCTTTCTGTTTTCACGATGGTTCAGTCCTAGCGCAGATTTTGCGCGCTGGATTCCTTTTCGAACGTATGGACGCACTAGGGCCGTTGATCTGAAGGTCCTTGTCCCGTTTTCCGAGGTAATCGACGCGGAGAAAACCCTAAGAAGTCTCAGTCTCTTTTCACTCTGAAGGAAGGCATTGCATGAAGCCCAAGCATAAATCTGATTCCGGCACCCGACAACTCGACCGTCGCGATTTTCTGAAGTCCAGCCTCACAGGCGGCATCTTCGCTGCAACATTGCCCGGCCTGGCTGCCGCGAACGAGATCGATCCCCCCCCTCCTCCATCACCGGAAATCAAACCGTTCGAACTGGATGAGATCGCGATTGCGGAGCTCCAGGAAGGACTGAGCTCGGGAAAATACACAGCTCGTTCTCTCGCGGAGAAGTACATTGCCCGAATTAAATCTATCGACCGGCAGGGACCCGAACTGCGGACCGTCATCGAATTGAATCCTGACGCACTCGCCATCGCGGACGCGCTCGACAAGGAGCGTAAGGAAAAAGGTCCCCGTGGCCCGTTGCATGGAATTCCCGTGCTGATCAAAGACAACATCGGTACAGCCGACAAGATGGCAACGACGGCAGGCTCGTTGGCACTCGTGGGATCGAAACCCCCGGCTGATTCCTTCGTGGTGCACCAGCTACGGCAAGCCGGTGCGGTTCTCCTTGGCAAGACCAATCTGAGTGAATGGGCGAATATCCGTTCCAGCAGGTCGACGAGTGGATGGAGTGGAAGGGGTGGCTTGACGAAGAATCCCTACGCCCTGGATCGAAACACGTCCGGCTCAAGCTCCGGCTCGGGCGCTGCCGTCGCCGCGAATTTCTGCACCGTGGCTGTGGGCACCGAGACTGACGGTTCCATCATCAGCCCCTCCTCGATTCACTGTGTCGTCGGGATCAAGCCGACTGTCGGACTCGTCAGCAGAACGGGCATCATTCCCATATCGCACACGCAGGACACGGCCGGCCCGATGACCCGCACGGTTAGAGATGCAGCCATTCTTTTAGGTGCACTTGCCGGGATTGATTCCGAGGACAAGGCGACGCTCGAGAGCAAAGGAAAATCTTTTGCCGACTACACTCAGTTCCTCGATGCAAAGGGACTTCAGGGTGCGAGGATTGGCGTGGTGCGACGATATTTCGGTTTCCACGACATGGTCGACGCACTGATGGCGAAAGCGTTCGATGTGATGAAACAAAACGGTGCCACCATTGTCGACCCGGCGGATGCCGATACTCTTGGTCAGCTCGACAAGAACGAGAGTCTGGTATTGCGCTATGAGCTCAAGGCTGACATGAATGCTTACCTTGAACGACTTGGACCAAACGCGCCCGTGCACACGCTCAAAGAGATCATCGAGTTCAACGAGCGCAACAAGGAAAAAGAAATGCCTTA
Organism: Bacteroidota bacterium; assembly: GCA_041480785.1. Taxonomy (GTDB): domain Bacteria; phylum Bacteroidota; class Ignavibacteria; order UBA10030; family UBA10030; genus UBA9647. The sequence goes on from JBGPAN010000038.1 coordinate 9,512, forward strand.
CTTTCAGCAGGAGACATTCATCCAGGCGCAAGCCAAAGGGCCCTTGACGGAGAAAGAATACATCGATGCCCGGGACAATAATCTGCGGCTCGCACGCGCCGAAGGAATCGACGCTATCATGGACAAATTCAACCTCAATGCGCTTGTTGCGCCAAGTGAAAGCCCGGCTTGGGTCACTGATCTCGTCACCGGAGATCATTTTCTCTCCGGCAGCACGACAGCTGCAGCGGTGGCAGGTTATCCGAGCATCACTGTCCCGGCGGGATTTGTGTTCGGTTTGCCTGTGGGGATTTCCTTTTTCGGGCGCGCATGGAGCGAATCTACGCTCATCAAGATCGCTTATGCATTCGAGCAGGCGACGAAGCACCGCCAGCCGCCATGGTTTTTGCCGACTGCCGACATGCGAATCACGCGACGATGAATGGAACCTGGAGACGTTCTCCCCGGTTCTGTCAAGAACAGGTTGATTGAAGGAGGAGCGGATGGGAAAGATGAGAAACGTTGTGAGTGTATCAAGTAGCAAACCGACCCTCGAGGGAGCCGGAGTCCGTTTGAAGCGTGCGTTCGGATTCGGAGACACACACGCCTTTGATCCATTTCTCCTTTTCGATGATTTCCGGGGGAACGATCCGCAGGATTACATCAAGGGATTTCCCTGGCATCCGCATCGGGGAATCGAAACCATCACGTATGTTCTTCGCGGAAACGTCGAACACGGCGACAGTCTCGGGAACAAAGGCGTCATTGGTCCCGGCGACGTGCAATGGATGACCGCAGGAAACGGGATCATCCATCAGGAGATGCCGCAGGGGGACGAGAACGGTCATATGTGGGGTTTCCAACTTTGGGCGAACCTCCCAGCCTCTCAGAAGATGATGGATCCGCGGTATCTCGAGGTTCCAAGCAGCAGCATTCCCGGGGTCACAAAATCGGACGGAGTGAAAATACGGATCATTGCCGGTGAGGTTGACGGGACAAAAGGAGCCGTGCGGGATATCGTCATCGATCCTTCGTACCTGGACGTGAGCATACCTGCAAAGGCAGAGTTCACACATCCCACGAAACAAGGGCACACCGTTATTGCCTACACGTACGAAGGGAGTGCGTACTTCAGCCCTGAAAAGAAAGAACTTGTTGGCAGCGAACACCTGGTGCTGTTCGACGATGGCGACGAGATTGTCGTTGCGACGCCGGATCAACCGGTCCGATTTCTCATGTTTTCCGGAAAGCCGTTGAAAGAACCGGTCGCATGGTACGGCCCCATCGTCATGAATACTCAGGAAGAGTTGATGGTTGCACTCGAAGAACTGCGCAACGACACGTTCATCAAATATCGGAAGTCTTGAGAGCCACAGAGAAGCCTATGTCGACAAACCTGATTTCAATTAAGATGAAACTCAGGCCCGGGCACCATGCGGCGATCGTCGCCGCCCCTGCCAGCTACCTCAAGGAACTTGCGCCTTTACCCCCGGGTGTCAAAATGTCAGCAGACCTGAAAGGAAAGTACGATTGGATACAAGTGTTTGTGAAAAGCAAAGCTGAACTTGATAAGCTGGCCCCCCGAGCCATTCGAGCCCTCAAACCAGAAAGCATCTTGTGGATTTCATTCCCAAAAGGTTCTTCGAGAATTCAAACCGACCTCACACGCGACAAAGGTTGGGATGTATTGCAGAAGGCGGATCTCAAATGGATTACGCTCATCTCCGTCGATGAGATGTGGTTGGCGTTCGCCATGCGTCCCTATAAACCCGGTGAAGCGAAGCAGTCTTTCCGTTAGACAGAGCCTTTGCCACAACTGATTCTTCGATAGAGTTCATCCTCGTCCAAAGGAGTAAACCGCTCATGACAACCTTTGATTATTCGAATTGCCCGATCAGTCGATGGATCGCAATCTGTGGCGTTTTCATCGTCCTCCTTGTTTGCATGTCCATAGTCCCGTTGTCAGCTCAACAACCTCCGCCAGCAATTAACTGGAATGCGTTCAAGTTTCTCGTCGGCGAATGGGTTGGCGAAGGCACGGGAGCGCCCGGAGAAGGGTCCGGAGGATTTACATTCTCTTATGATCTCCAGAGCACCGTTTTGGTTCGAAAGAACTACGCGAACTATCCAGCAACGAGGGACCGGCCCGCTTTCACACATGATGATCTGATGATTGTCTATCAGGAAGCGGGGAACACGCGAGCGGTGTACTTCGATAATGAACAACACGTCATTAACTACAGCGTGACGCTTGCCACTGATTCCAACTCTATCGTCTTTGTAAGTGATGCGGTGCCATCAACGCCCCGCTTTCGATTGACGAACACAAAAGCAGGAACAGACAAGATCACCATCACCTTCGAGATTGCACCTCCGGGCAAACCAGAATCTTTTACTCGATACATTGAAGCTTCTGCGCGACGGAAGAAGTAGGACGCGTTCTCACTTCTTCTTCTGACAGCGCTTCGTTCCAGGATGCAATCGGGCAGTGGCGGTTGGCCTCGTTGAGTCTGTTATACACAAAGCTGCCTAATCACAAGTTGCGATGCCAACCGTCGTTTCGAAACGGAGAATACTCTTATGCTTAGTACGTCCGATCTCATCAGCTTTGCCGCGACGAGCAACCCCACAAAGGCACGGCAGTTCTACGAAGAGACTCTTGGTTTAACTTTTGTGAGCGGTGATCAATTTGCCCTGGTTTTTGAGGCAAACGGAACTATGCTTCGGATTCAGAAAGTCGATCAAGTCAATCCTCAAGGACATACAGTCCTCGGTTGGAAAGTCGCCGACATCAAAAAGGAAGTTGATACACTGTCAAAACGCGGTGTGAGGTTCGCTCGATACGAAGGAATGAACCAGGACGAGAATGGGATTTGGACGGCGCCGAGCAGAGCAAAGATTGCCTGGTTCACAGATCCAGACGGAAACATATTGTCGCTTACTGAGTTCTCGTTACAAGATGTTTGAGCTCGCACGGCTGGCGATTCACTCAGTCGGTCAAACCCAAAAAATGCGCAGCGCTGCAGTGTCCTGCTAAGCGCTAGGCGCCACGAAGCTTATCTGGAAGTCAGGGGGCTGGGAGATACATGAGATACAGACCAGAGATTATCCTCGTTGTGTTCTTACTGATCTTCACTAGTCGCGCTCTGTGTTACGAGAACCAGGATCGCTATGAAGTGCATCAGAAGAACACCCTCCTCACTGCGCTGTTTGCCAGCGTCGATGATGCGTTCTTGACACTGTTGGATGAGAAGTCTGAGCTGCAATGGGAAGCCTCAAGCTATATCAAGGAACATCCCACAGGTGCGGTTGCCAAACTGAAAGGCCTGATCGAGACGAAGGATTCTTCGTGGTATTTGGCAATGAGTACGCTGACCGACATTGGGGGAGATTCTGTCGTCCGTTTCTACTGCGATCTTCTCGACAAGAATCGCTACGAGATGGATGAGAGTGGCAAGCGCAAGGTATACCCTCCTGGCTCAGCTTGTGTCATCATAACGCCGCAAGACTTCTTCGGTGAAACCATTGTCAAGCACCTGGGTAGGCTTGGCGACAAGGCAGCTGACTCTTGCCTGCAACGAGCTTGGCTTGATAGTGACGACGACGTAAGAGCCTCAGTGCCGAAAGCCAGATACGACGTCGGCGCTCTCACTCTTGAAGACTTGAAGAAGCTCGCGATAACAGACGTGACACACAGGGACATCTATTTTGAGGCCCTCCTGGCAATCGGAAATGACAATATCTATACTCATTTAGATGCTGCAATTGAAATCTTCCGCGTGCTTTGTGCAATGCCAGAAGCGGGAAACAACATTCACTCAAGCGCGCATTTGTCGCTTGTTCACTGTTACGAATTGAAGAAAGACTATGATAGAGCTCTTGAGCATTGCGACTGGGTGATCAAGAACTCTGAAGTCAAGGAATTCCCCCCAAGATCCAAGGTGCGCCGTCCTGTGTTGCTGTTTCTTCAGGGAAAGTTGACTCTGAATGATCTCTTCGAGCTCGCTAAGAAGGAGGATGGGCTCTATGATGAGATCGAGGAGTTGGGAAGATTCAAGGACACTACTATCTTGGACAGGATCATCAAGGAGGCTTCGCCCAACTCGGAGCATGTTATGGAGACCCACTATTGGAAACTGGAGTACTTTGATTTCTTCGACATGCCCGAACGCGCGAAATCTGAGTTCGAGTTCATCATTCAGAACTGCAAGTACGACTATGTCTTGAATTGGGCTCATAGTGCAATGGCGAAAAGGCAAGAGATTGCCGACAGAATTGCACGAAACAAGGCACGATGAGAGTTGTCCAGGTGAACCATACTGCGGAACAAGTCACTGAGCGCTAGTCGCCCGCGGAAGAATTACTGATATGGCCGCGCGTCATACTGATGGCGACTCGAAGCAAAGAAGGAGAGATTGAAAGCAGGGTGGTTCCGAGGCGACGGAGCGGAGTGGAAAGCATGATTCGCTGCAATGCAGAATGAATGTGACCTGAGAGTTTATTATATTTAGAATATGGATACTAAGCAACGAGCACCACGAAATCGAACAATTGCTTTGTCGGAAACAGAGAGGCAGAGTTATATACCCAACCTCTTGAGTCTCTCCGGCAGAGTTTCCGTCGCCGAGCTTACCGATAGAATCATCAGACAAGATGTGTTCGCCGCTCTTGACTGTCTTCCAACATCGTTTGTTGACCTGTTATTCATTGATCCACCGTATAATTTGAGCAAGACGTTCAACTCCAATGCTTTCCAGGAGATGAGCACCATCGAATATGCGCATTGGGTTGATTCTTGGCTTGGAAAACTTGTTCCGGCTTTGAAGCGCACTGCGTCTGTCTATATTTGCGGAGATTGGCGCTCATCTGGAGCCATTCAACACATTGCAGAGAAGTATCTCAAGGTCCGGAACCGAATCACTTGGGAACGAGAGAAGGGTCGTGGGGCTAAATCTAACTGGAAGAACAATTCGGAAGATATTTGGTTTTGCACTGTCTCCGATGAATACTGCTTTGATGTCGAAGCGGTCAAGCTTAAACGAAGGGTGATTGCGCCATACACATACGAGAATGGCGAGCCCAAAGATTGGGAGCGAACTGACAATGGCGGGTACCGCCTCACGCATCCTTCAAATATCTGGACCGACCTCACAGTCCCATTTTGGTCGATGGCAGAGAACACGGACCACCCGACTCAGAAGCCCGAAAAACTCCTAGCAAAAGTGATCCTCGCGAGCTCGCGTCCAGGGGATTTTGTATTTGACCCATTCTTGG
>JBGPAN010000039.1:0-14266 GCA_041480785.1 Bacteroidota bacterium
ACAGCAGAAAATCTCAGACACAGAAGAGAGAACTATCCTTCGACGTTTACGGGTGGAAACCGGAAGCATGAAGGAAGTGCCGAGCATGGCCGTTGCATCACCCGAAAGGGAAGACGATGGCAGTGAGCATAGACGCCGCTCGCATCCATTTAATGTGACGAACCGCCGTATACGGAACCGTACGTACGGTGGTGTGGGAGGACGGCGGGTGCAACCCCGCCTCCTACCCGATTGCGAAAACAAAATTCTAAATGCGAAATTCGAAATCTCAAACAAATCCTAAACTTAAAAATCCGAAACCTCAAACAACAAACAAACCCCAAATCCGAAATCCTAAATCTCAAACAAAAACGAATCTCGACACCCCCAAAATCCAAGAGGGCCTGGTTTCGGATTTCGATATCAGAGTTTCGAATGTTCGTGTTTGGGTATTGAGTTTCCTTCGAGTTTCGATATTAGTATTTTGGATTTGCATTCTGGCTGTTCCTCAATATCGCGCCCAGTATCTTCATTAGCTCCGTGGACTCCTGAATGAGTTTCTCTTGAGTGGCTTTTGCTCCCTCGTCGCTCGATGCAAGCTGTAGCCAATAACGACTTTCCTTCGACTCTCTCCTTGAGATCCTGACTTTCATCGGGAAGTCTTTCTTCCCAAGCGACTCATTTGCCTCGATGTAGTTTGCCCCGACGGATCCAGCAGCGCGGACAAGTTGCCTCGATATCTCGATGTTTGACAGTGTCCTCGGAAGGGAACGCACGAAGGCAATTACGTCTTTAGCAAAGCGCAGAGTCCGCTCCTCCAGATCGTATGCTCGAGGGGCATGCGTAGTATTCATATCAGATTAATGGAATGGTGCACCTCGAATATAACACCATTGTTCCATCTAATCTGGCCTTGAGTCAGAATGCCAATTGATTTGTTGCAGGAGAAAAAGCCAAGAGCTAGGTGGGTGCTTGACGGGATGTAACTGAATCTCAAATCATAAATCCTAAAGCCGAAATCTCAGACAAATTCAAAACTCGTGAATCAAAACAAAAGCCGCGGTTTGGGATTTGTCATTTAGAATTTCGCATTTCCCCCATAGTATCTTTGATATTTCGACATTCGTATTTCGGATTTCTCCACCTTACTGCATTGTATGGAAGACCGAGAGCACATCGTCATCTTCCTCGATCTTGTCGATCAATTCCTGAACTTCTTTTGCCTCAGCCTCGGAGAGTTCCTTCGTTGTCGTCGGGACGTATTGGAGCTCCGTTGTGGTCACTTCGATTCCTTTCCCTTCGAGTGCTTTCGCCATCTTACCAAAGTCCTGGAACGAAGTGTAGACAAAAACGTCCTCTTCCTGGTGAACGAGATCTTCGAGGCCGTGATCGATCATCTCCAGTTCAAACTCGTCGAGGTTCGGGATCTTCGAGGCGGCAACCCGGAAGACGCCTTTGCGCTCGAACATGAATGCGATAGAACCGCTCGATCCGAGTGTTCCTTGATGGCGGGAGAAGGCAACACGGATGTTTGCGACTGTCCTGGTGGGATTGTCGGTGGCGCACTCCACGAGAATGGCGATGCCGTGCGGCCCGTACCCTTCATAGAATACCTCCTGGTAGCCCGCTGTGTCCTTTGATGATGCCCGCTTGATCGCCGCCTCAATCCGGTCTTTCGGCATATTAACGCTTCGCGCATTCTGAATTGCCATGCGCAGTCTCGGGTTCAGTTTCGGGTCGGCCGTGCCTGCCTTCACAGCGATTTCAATTTCTCTCCCAATGCGGTTGAATGCCTTGGACATGCGGTCAAATCTCGCAAACATCTTATGCTTACGCTTCTCGAATATTCTTCCCATAGGTCTGCTTCAGGTCTGGTTACGGTTAGAGTAGGTGCAACAACGAGGCTTAAGATACGTGTCTGAAAGTTCAAAAGGAAGGGAGATGCTTCAGTCCTTCGTCATCTATCATTCGGTGTTCAATATTCCAAATTCATACGGTTCCGTCCTGTTTGGGATGCTCCTTGTCGAAGAAGGAATCACGAACATCAAATGTGGAATATCGCAATTGGTGCAACCCGCGCTGGCGATCTCAGTATTCCAGTGTCACCGAGACGGATGGGAAGAAACGCAACATATCAGTGTGTGCGCCGGTGTTTCTGTCGAAGTAGAAGACATTGATGTTATCGTAAACGTTTATGATCTGTCCCTCCACGGTCCCCTTCAATCCCCCGATAGCAAGTCTGTAAGTGATGCTCGCGTCGAGTCTGTGGTACGGAGGAAGCCGCCACGCGTTCTTCTCTCCTAAGGCCAGGTAGGCAGGCCCGGTCTCGAGCTGAAAAGGATCCCAAGTGGCTCCCCCGAGCATCAAGCGGTCGTAGTATCCCAGGTTCGCCGTGTACGGCAGACCGCTCCCGTAATCCCAGCGTAGTGTGACATCCATATCATTTATGGGGTGAACTGTCGCCAGAAGGTTGAGGTTATGACGGCGATCGTACTGCGGATAGTATTCAGAGCTGCCGTCATCGATTCTCGTCCAACTCAACGCGTAGGCTCCATAGAGATCAATTCCCCAGGCTCTGGTGCGCAGAAGCACCTCGGCGCCGTACGAGTGTCCAGTCCCCGTGAGGTAATCCGGATCGCTTGCGAAGATTTTGTTCCGGTTGTAGACGAAGAGCGAAGTATAGTGCTTGTAATAGGTCTCGACATTGAGCGATGTTGCGGCATTCACGTTGCCGTTGAGGCCAAGGACGAAGTGGGTGGCTTTCTCCGCCGGGAAATTCGCGGGGATCTTGATCCACGCGTCGAAGATCGACATCACTTCGTCTTCATTGTTTAACGTAATGACACGTTGGCTGCACAAGCCGAACGCTCCCTTGGCCTTCCAGTTGCCAAAGAGTTCGTAACTGACATCCACACGGGGCTGGAGGCTTTGAAGGCCTAGTTCCCCGGCGACGAGTGAGCCGAAATCATCATGAATTCCCACGTCGAGCAGCCAGCGCTCGAGATGGACCTGGTACCGAAACCAGGCGGTCCCATCGACAAAGCTGTCATTGAACTGCAGTGGTTTGCCGGCTGGATTGATAAGCTTGTAGTTGATCGTGGGAAATCCGAACTCGAATCCGAACATGCACAGGTCTCGGGAATCCGTGTAGTAAGTGCCCAACCCCCGGAGTCCAAATTCTTTCACCGTATTGGTGGTCGACGACGGTGTCCGTGTCGAGCTCGAATCACGGTTCGCCTGATACCCCGAGTAGTAGATGGAAAGCTGAACAAAAACCCGGTCACCGATCAAATCGGAGAAGGATCCGCTTCCGGCGGTTGTCCGCCAGAGATAATTGACTTGCGAAGTCTGGGATCCCCCGAATTTCTGGATACTCTGGAAAAGATTAAGCTTGTCCGACGCGGAAAGGAAGCTGAAATCGAGCTTTGCCCCTCCGGGAAACTGGGCGTCGAATTTGGAGAACACGTCATAGAACGAGACCGGGATATCCTGATTCACCAGGCGTTTGAAGGCATCGGAAAACGTCGATCTGCGTACGTTGACCAGCCAACTCGTCCCGCTGATCGCCGGCCCTTCGAGCTGAAGTTTGGATGAGAGCAAGTTCAGGCTTCCTCGCCCGGACAACCGATCCGAGCGGCCGTCACGGGATGTGATGTTCACAACGGAAGAAAGTCGCCCTCCGTACTCCGGAGGAAATGCTCCCGTCGAGAGTTCGACATTCTGTACGATGTCCGGATCAAACACGCTGAAGATCCCCATCGTGTGAAATGGACTGAAGATCTTCAATCCATCGAGAAGGACCAGGTTTTGATCGGCTCCGCCTCCCCGTACAAAGAACCTCGAGCTGACATCGTTCGTGGATACGATTCCCGGAAGCAGCTTGAGCGACTGAAAAATATCCTGCTGCACCGTTGCAGGAACAAGTTTCACTTCCTTCTGTTCGATGAGGTGCATGCTGGTTGTGACCTGGGAGACTTCCATCTCCCGGGCTGCGGTGACCAGGACTTCCGGGTTCTCGACTGGTCTGGCTGCGAGCTGAAAATCCAGATCGACTGCCTTCCCCCTTGAGACAACCACGCGCTGCACTTTTCGGTCAAACCCAATGACGGATGCGGCGATCTCGTACTCTCCGGGCGGAAGATTGGGTATCAGGTAAAACCCGCTGCTATTCGTGGAGGCTCCCCACGACGTGTTCAACACGAGAACATTGGCAAACGGAATACGCTGACTTGTCGCGCTATCAGAGACCACGCCGCGGACATCCACCCCTTGGGCCAGCGAAGGTACCGCGAACGCGCAATGCAGAACAATCAATGCAAACAGGCCGTGTTTGGTCGAAGATGTCATCAGTGATTGAACCTGAAATCCGCAGGGTATTCGTGAACAAGCGAATCAACGGTGCAGGCTCCAAACACACCATAGCCACGGCTGAGGTTAGTGAAATCAGGCTGGTCGAACCGTGTCGTGCGTGAATCTTGGGCCAGGCGGACAATGCTGTAGTACTCGTACCAGTTTTCCTCCATCTGGATCAGGCGAAACACGATTCGCTTGAACGTCAGCTTGCTGCCCGCGTATTTCTTGGAGAGATTATGAAGTACCGACGAGACGCTAGCTCTGTCACACCAGACGCTTGTGTAACCGCCGCCCCCCATCGCCACATTTGGACCGAGGAATTGCGCCTCCCTTTCCTCCTCTCGCCCACCTCCATTTTGCACAGTATACAGAATGTACACCTGCTCGGAGATTGCTTTCGTTGATTGGGAAGACAGGAATATGGCGGAGACGGTTGTGAGGACTGTGCTGGTGTCCGGATAGTCAAGCGATATCGTAGGGTCGACGGGATTCCAGTACTGAGATGATGAAAGCGGAGGTGTTGTTACAGTCGCTTGCGTCGAACCGGCCTTTCCGGCATTCACAGTGAGCGTATACGCTTGACCCGGTTTAGGTCGCCAATCAGCGACATAGGCATATATCGGAGTTTTATAGCGTGATGTATCTGGGCGTTGAAGGAGCGTATCCCTGAACAAGAACGTGCCTTGAGGCCCTGTGACAGAGACGGTTGCACCGGCGATGGCTCCGTCTGTTGCATTCGCGTAAGGATAATATCCAGAAACGTCATACGTTGAGTAGACGCGCACGAACTGCTGAGGACGATCGGTGTAGATCACTGAGTAGACGACTGGTTGCGGTTCGAATGGAGCCTTCGGACTGAACTGCTCGTTACAGCTCAGGCAGAGGAATGCTTGGAGAATGGAAATAATGATTGGAACAAGCGCGTTGCGCAAGATTCTAAACCTCCCTATCCAAAAATATGGAGAAAAATGGAAAAAAGAGCTGTCTGATAAGTCCATCAAGCATACTCAGGTCTGTTATCTCAGTACTCGTACTTCATCCCCACATTGATGATCATCGGAAGGAGCAATGCGTAGTCTGGCGTTGATGGATCATAAAGAGTTCCCTGGAATGAGAGCACATTTCGCATTGAAAACAGGTTCGTGATCTCGACAAATGCGGTCGACCGCAATGGGCCAGTCTCGAAAGAATAATTCAAGCGGACGTCGATTCGCTTGTAGTCGGGGTAGTGATCTATTTGATAGCTTTTTGTTCCAGGCAAATCATTCACATAGGCAAACCCAGTACCATACAATGATCTGAGACTCAGCACCCAGTTCTCCGCAAGCCGGGGCTCGAACACGAAGTTAAGGGTCATACGTTGATCGGTCGGTCGAAGATGCCATTTTTCTCCCGGGGCGTCCTTCACTTCTTTTGCGACCATCCACGAGAAACTCAACCACCCCATCACTCGTTCATCACGAAAAGCAGCTTCAAAGTCAACCCCCTTAATCTCGCCGCGTGAGTCGTTGCGCGGCGAATAGACAAAATCTCCACTCCGCAACCGGTCGTAGGAAATGAGTGCATCAAGTTGCTTGAAGTAAGCCTCTGCGTGCACTCGCATGCCCTTCTCGAGTGTCCTTTCGATGCCGATCAGGTAGTGAATGGCTTGCTGCATCCGCTGAGGCTGTTCGCCAGCCTGACTAGCAGCAAGGAGCTGATAGTACGTCGGGGTTTGGTAGTAAAGCCCCCACGCAGCTTTCAGAAAAGTCCGTTCGTCTGCTTGATACGACACCAGGAGCCTTGGAGCCAACTTGACCTCGCGGGTCAATGAGAAAGCATCGCAACGCAATCCCGCATTGACGAGAAAGTCCTGTGTCATTCGGACGATGTTCTCTGCGTACAGTGCAGTCTTGATCACCGCTTTGTTGAGAGATCCCTTCAGGAACTGATTGTTGCTGTCGATACGCAGAGATTCGTTTCGGATGCCGTCATAGTTGCAGCTTTGAACCCGGAAACCGGCGGCAAGAGAGTAGGTATCGCTCAACTTCGCATCGAGATGGCATTTTGCTTCAGCGAGAACGATTCGCGCACTATCTCTCGACCAACTCATTGCATCATTCAGTGCGAGGCTTGCGGTGCGAGTAAGGTCTTCATACTGCCGGGAGAGGGATAGCGAGCTGTGGATCATCAGAAAGGAATCAATGGTCGATGTGCCATGAATGCCGATCAGCGATGTGCTATATTCTCCTTCGGAGAGACCGCGCGTTTTATCTGACGCATGGAGAACCTGCACGGCAAGCCGATGGCCTTGCCAGGGTTCCAGGGCGACAGATCCGCTTAAATCGTAGAAGGTCGGCCATCGCTGGTTCTGATCAGTTAAGTACCTCGCAACGAAGTCGCTGTATGACGACCGGAAACTCAATAGGGCGCTGCCGATCTTCGCGATTGGACCTTCTGCAACAGCCGTGACATCGGAAAGCGAAAGATCCAATTGAGCTCCAAACCTTTCCACATTTCCTTCGCGCTGCTCCAGATCGACAACGGCCGATAACCGATCGCCATAGCGCGCGGTAAATCCCCCTGGGACGAAAAGCACACGATTGAGGAGCGACACATTGAAGATGCCTACACTGGTGTTCGGAGATTCCTTCAAATGATAGGGCTCGATGAGTTCTATTCCATTCAGAAGAAGAAGGTTTTCAAACATCGTTCCGCCGCGCACGTTAAACTGGCCTGACATTTCATTGTTTGAGGTAACGCCCGCCATAGATTGGAGCGATTTTCCAATGTCTCCAAATGCTCCGGAAACATTCTGCAACTTGACCGCTGAGAAGGCGATTGCACCCAGCGATCGTATTCTTGAGACCGGAAGCGAATCTGCAATCACTGTCACCTCGCCGAGAGGTATGGATGTCTGGCTAAGAGTAATGTCAACTCGCAGAGATTCTCCGACGCTAATCGTAACGCTGGAGAGTAGCACTCGGTAGCCGATGTGACTGAATCTGAGCGAACGAACACCTGGCGTGACGTGCAATGCATACATCCCCAGAGAGTCCGTGGACGTTCCACTCTTATCATTCTGGAGGGTAATATTGACTTGAGGGATGGGTTGATTCGTTGCAGCATCGGATACGATACCCCAGACTGTTGCGCGATCTTGTGCGTGGCTCCCAAGCGCCATGATGACAGTAACGAGAGATGCCCAAATGGCACGACGCATGCTATTCTGTGTCCCTGCAAAGGTTCGACAGGTGATGGTGGTCATAAGCGCCCCCTTGCTCATCAATTAGAATGAGATTGCGTTTGGCCACGAATACGCCAAATCATTAGCAAGGATGTGGCAGTGCCTCGAAGAGTGTGATAAATGGCTTCTGAGAAAACGTGAAGCGAGCTAAGAGCGTGGCAAGATGTAGGTAGGTACTCTCCCCGTTTGAACGACAATGCAAATCTAGAATTCTCAGTTGAGAAAGTCAAGTTTTCCCATGGAATCCTTTCTCAGTTGTGCGAATGCTGGGGCTGTCATTGATGCCAGTTGGAACCAGGGAAGAATCGCATCAACATTCCTACGCAACTGCGGTGCTAGTCCCATCGATGATGTCGTCAATGGTGTGAGCATCACACAAACGATGAGCACTCTGAAGATTGAAGTGATGAGGTCTCCGAAGCCACCATGAGACGATTTCCGGAAAACCGCAGTTGAGGCATTTCTTTCTTAAGATGAACGCGCCCGTACCAGAGCAGCATCCAGGACGAACCTGAAAGGCCCAATCTCGAGGGCGCATATTGAATGTCGAACCGTCAAGAGCCAACCGACGATCGGTGGACATAAGGCATGAATAAACCTCCGAACCTGATCTCCATTCTCTCCTCGCTGAATAACCCCTCTCCAATTTCCGCCGAAGGCGGATGGGCCTTCGGCCCAAACCACTCACCAATTGACCTTTCGCCAATCAACCATCCACCACCACCTTGCTTTCAGTCCATTGTTTGAATATCATTGGCAAGTCTAGCTGCTGTAGAAGTCCGACTTCTACCTGAGCAATCAAAATGAGAAGTCGGACTTCTTTCCTGAACGACTTCTAGTTGAGGATGCAAAATGAGAAGTCGGATTTCTTACCTGAAATGAACTTACCGCAAGAAGGGAACAATCATGGACGACAAACGGATAGAATGGCATGAATATTTCATGAAGATCGCCGAACAGGTGGCCACTCGCAGCACCTGCGATCGAAAACACATCGGTGCGGTTATTGTCAGGGACCGGACGATCCTTTCGACGGGATACAACGGCAGCCTGCGGGGAGCAGCGCACTGCGACGACGTGGGGCATGATATCGACAACGGTCATTGCGTGAGGACTGTTCATGCCGAGGCGAACGCCGTAGCACAGGCGGCGAAGAACGGCGTTGCCATCAACGACTCCGAGCTCTACGTCGCAGCCTCTCCGTGCCTTGCGTGCTTCAAGCTTATTGTGAACTGCGGTATCAAGGTCTTCTACTACAAGGAATTCTACAAGGATGAAAGAATCACATCGTACGCAAAAGAGATCGGCGTGACCCTCATCTATATGGGCAAAGGAGATCTTGAGCGTATCGTCTAGGCACTGGAACAGGACGCGTATACTATTTAGAAGGGCGAACGTGCCATGGCAACGAAAACCGGAAAAATCTGGTGTGGTGTCCTGATACTGGTGAGCTTGTGCCTCCTCTCGAACTCACCTTCCCTCACCCAAAGCAAAAATGCGTCCAATACATCCGGACAAAGTGTTCCTCACGCTGTCAGAGAAAAACTCCTTCTCGATTCGGGCTGGAAGTTTCACCTGGGTGATGCCTCCGATCCCAAGAATGATTTCGACTATGGAATTCAAGCGACATTTGCGAAGGCAGGGGAGACTGCCGGCGCCATTCATCCCAACTTCAATGACAGTACCTGGCGGACTCTCGACCTTCCGCATGATTGGGCGGTGGAACTGGATTTTGTAAACGTGAAAGACGAGGATGTTAAGAGTCATGGCTACAAACCGACTGGTCGCCAATTTGCGAAGTCGACCGTTGGATGGTATCGGCGCGCCTTCTTCGTTCCGAAAGAGGACGAAGGACGCCGGCTCGAGGTGAAATTCGATGGGGTGTTCCGGGATTGCATCGTTTGGCTCAACGGACATTATCTCGGGAACAACCTCAGCGGCTACTCGGAGTTCAGCTACGACATCACGGACTACTTGCGGTACGGTCAGAAGAACGTTCTGGTCGTCAGAGTCGATGTCAGTCAATATGAAGGATGGTTCTACGAAGGGGCTGGCATCTATCGTCATACCTGGTTGATCAAGACGGATCCGATCCACATCCCGGATTATGGAGTTTTCGTTCACACCGCAGTATCGAAGGCTGCGGCTCAGGTGCACGCCGAGACACAGATCGTCAACACATCTGCAACGGGCGCCTCATGCACCCTTACATCATTTGTCGTGGACGAGCGCGGAAAAATCTCTGCGTCATCATCAAAAGCGGCTTCCGTTCGAGCGAATGAGAGGATGACAGTTCAGGACGAGTTGACCGTTAACAATCCTCTCCTCTGGTCAATCGAGGAACCTCACCAGCATGCGCTCGTCTCTGTCGTCAAGTCAAATGGTGTGACATTGGACAGTGTGAGGACCGCCTTTGGCATTCGGACAGTCCGCTTCGACAAAGACGAGGGGCTTTTCCTCAACGACAAACCTGTGAAGATCAAGGGAGTGTGCAACCATCAGGACCATGCGGGGGTCGGCTCTGCACTTCCTGACCGGCTCCAGTACTACAGGATCGAGCGATTGAAGGAAATGGGATGCAATGCGTACAGAACGAGTCACAATCCACCGACGAACGAGCTGCTCGAAGCATGCGACAAGCTCGGCATGTTGGTGTTGGACGAAAACCGTTTGATGGGGAGTACACCGGAATTGATCGGTCAGTTTGAAAGGCTTGTACTTCGTGATAGGAATCATCCTTCGGTTGTCCTCTGGTCGCTCGGAAACGAAGAATGGGTCATTCAGAACACAGACATCGGCAAACGGATCGCACAATCGTTGATCGTGCGGTTGAAGCAACTCGATCCGACCCGCTTGTACACTTATGCTGCGAACAATGGCAACACCTTCAACGGTATCAACAGCATTCTGCCGATACGCGGCATCAACTATATGACGATCGGTGATATCGACAAGTATCGGAAGGACCATCCTGAACAGATTCTGCTAGGGAGCGAAGAGGCAAGCACGTTGTGCACGAGAGGAGTTTATGCGAATGACACGGCGCGGGGGTATATGTGCGACTACGATCTCTACCCGCCGGGTTGGGGGGCGACCGCCGAAAAATGGTGGAAATTCTATGCCGTCAGGGAATGGCTGGCAGGCGCATTTGTGTGGACCGGCTTCGACTATCGCGGCGAACCGACTCCCTACAGCTGGCCGTGTATCAACTCGCATTTTGGCATCATGGATGTGTGCGGTTTTCCGAAGAACAACTTCTTCTACTACCAGGCGTGGTGGTCTGACAAGGATGTTCTTCACATTGCACCACACTGGAACTGGCGGGGGAAGGACGGCCAAACGGTCGATGTGTGGTGCCAGAGCAATTGCGAAAGTGTCGAACTATTTCTGAATGGCAAAAGCCTCGGGAAGAAAATGACGGAGCTCAATTCTCACCTGGAATGGAAAGTTCCCTACGAGCCCGGAATCCTGGAGGCACGTGGGATGCGAAACGGGAAACAGATGGTGACGAGGGTCGAGACGACGGGCCAACCAGTGAGGATCCGGATGGTAGCGGATCGCAATCTCATTCATGCCGATGGTGAGGATGTCACTGTTGTAACCGTTACAGCTCTGGATGAAAAGGGAAGAGAAGTGCCGGTTGCGGATAATCTTGTTCGGTTCGATCTCAAGGGAAAAGGGAAAATCATAGGTGTGGGCAACGGCGATCCAAGCAGTCACGAACCTGACAAGTACCTCGTTGGTCAATACCAGCGCCGGCTCTTCAACGGAAAATGCCAGGTCATTGTCCAGTCAACAAAAGAGGCCGGAACGCTCAACCTGAAAGCATCGTCTGACGGACTGAAAGATGATTCCATAACAGTGAAGGCAGAAGAGGTACGCTTGCGGCCGAGCGTAGCGGCGTATGGATTGCTGCAATGACTGTCGGCTAAATGTCATTGCGAGCGTTGTGTGCGAAGTGACGTCTTCAGTCATCCCCGCATGTTGTTGGCGGGGATCCAGAACATGGACTGCATCGGCCACGTGCAAGCGTGAAGCTCGGTCCTGGATTCCGCTCATTAGCGGGATTCGAAGAGCGGAACAATCCATCCATGTATAGATTGCTTCGTCGCTTCGCTCCCCGCAATGACTGGGGTGGTTTCGTCAACCATCGACTAGTGTCAACGGCTTCCGGGCAACGAAACCCCGCTCCGAAGGAGTCCCTTTGGGACAGGGGTTTGGCAGGAAGAAAACCGTTCGTTTCAACGAATGGCGGAGAGTTCACCTCTGACTTACGTTCCCAATGCAGACACTCCCCCTCGCAGGGGGAGGCAGGAGGAGGTCAATTGGAGCAGAGGGAGCGCGGTTATCCTTCGACGATTGCAATCTCCTCTTTTGTCAGTTCGTACAGCTCGTAAACCAATGCATCAATCTGTTTATCCGTTGCTTCGATCTGCCGCTGTATGACGGTCTTCTCTTGCTCCGTCTTTGCCGAGGGAAGCTGCTTGTGCAATGAGAGCATTTGCTCAACCAGCTGGACCATATTGTCGTGACGCGATTTGTCGGAACGGTTTGAGGGATCAATCTGGCTGACAGGGAAGCCGCTCAGGTATTGTCCGAAAAACCTGAGATAAGTCGTTCCTTTGCTCTCAAGTCCCGCACATACTTCGTGAAAATAGAAGTCAGCCACTTGTGAGTTCAGTAGTGCCAGCAAAAACAAGTCATCACTAGGAATCATATAGCTGGTATTTGATCCAAAGAAACCATCGCGATCTAATGTGAACCGGCAATTCGTTGAGATGTCAGGATAGATGATCTTTGGATCCTGGAAATCTCTGTAGTAATCGCATGCACGAAGTTCCCACCATTCGTTACCTTGATCCGAGCGTTTTCTCAACTGGCCCTCGAATTTCGAGAGATGTTTCAGGATGAACGGATACTTGCTTATTGGGACCCCGACATAAGTCCAAATCAAGTACTTCTGGTCGAAATCAAGATGGTATCTCTGTACATCTCGACCTCCGACAAGAGGTTTGATAATGTCGGCGCAGTGCCTATCCTTCTCGACGAGCTTCTTCCGCGCCTCCTGATCAATGATGAAGGCTTCATTGAAACCAGTTTTGATTCCGAAAAATGGTCCGCGCTCAATGTAATCCCGCAGTGGTGTCTTGCCTTCAACGAGTTTCTGAATTAGTCGAGTTGATGAAGCCCTCGATAGCGACCAGCCTGTCGATGACAAGCTTTGGACTGAGATCTTGTGGCTTCGATCGTACGACATACGTTCTAGGTCGCCGCCACTCCGAATTGTTCGAAACTCCTCCATTGACATAGGAGGTAAGTATTGAAACTCACGCTGCTTGATCTTATTGGGAGAGCAAATCAGAATGATAGTGCGGACTGTTGCGCCTTCGAAAACCGGGAGCCCCGAGAGATCGATGATAGAACTAACTGACGCCTCCTTCTGAAGAAAACCACGAAGACGATCGCCGTAATCCGCTCGAAGCCACTTGTTTGAGATGATCATCCCAAAAAGCCCAAGAGACTTCAACAGTCTGAGTCCCATCTCAACAAACCCGACGTATAGATCTGCAGTGCTTCGGAAGGTCTTGAAGTGCGCCTCGAAATAGTCCTTGGCAAAACTAAGGCCCTCTTGCCTAACATACGGCGGATTCCCAATCACCGCATCAAACCCGCCTGCAGTCATGATGTCCTTGAACTCACTCTTCCAGTCGAAGACGTTGATCCGGTTCTTCTCTTCATCATCAAGCAGCGACAACTGTTTGCCATCGTAGAAGTCGGGACCGATGAGCGAGTTACCGCATTTAATGTTGCTGCCGAGGTCGGGGAGGGCACGCTCATGGAACATCTTGAGCTGCTGCGAAATCGTCTGCTCGTTCTCGCCTTCAAGCACTTTGAGGAGAAGTGAGAGCTTTGTCACCTCTACCGCCTGCGAGTCGATGTCAACGCCATAAATGTTGTTGAGAAGTATGCGCTTGCGCTCGGCTGTCGTGAGCCGCCACTCTCCGCCCGGTCCACGAAAGAGCTCTGCGGTCTTGCCCGTCGCATGTTTCTCCGCTCCGTCCTTTTCGTACCAGTCACGATGCCAGTTGAGCAGATATTGATACGCCCCGATGAGGAACGAGCCTGAGCCGCACGCGGGATCGAGTATGCGCAGCTTGGATGCTTCTTTTGGTGTCAAGGGCTTCGCGTCCTTCTTGTTGCCGACCCCCTCCTGTCCTCCCCCTGCGAGGGGGAGGGAACGGTCTGGTTCGAGGAGCTTGCCCACCGTGTTCTTCACGATGTAATCGACGATGTATGTCGGCGTATAGTACACACCGCCGGCCTTTTTCACTTCCGGCTTCTCTTCGACCTTTGCCTGATGTCCTGCGGTGAGCCGTATCACCTTGCCGAGAAACTGTTCGTACACCTGGCCGAGTATGTCCGCGGGAAGAACGGAGAATTCGTACGGAGAATCGGGGTAGTACAGGTTCGCGAGAATCTCTTTGAGAGGCTTATCGTCGATGTGCAGGTGGGGGGTCAGCTCATCCAGTTGCTCCGGCCGCCCTTTCTCCGCCTCGAAATGGAAAAGTCCGGAATTGTATTTCTCATCTGCCCGGTAGAACTGCTCGTACAGGCGCCGATAGATGCGCTCTCCGTTTACGAGCGACTGGAGTCGGCCGTACGGCTCGATCCCCCGATCTTCGCAAATGCGCAGAAAGATTATTCGGT
>JBGPAN010000040.1:0-14242 GCA_041480785.1 Bacteroidota bacterium
CCCTTCTTGTATGCATTCGGACCGCTCGCAATGCTGAAGGTGGTCACGTAGTAATAGTAATCCGGTCCACGATCCAGATCCTGGTCAATGTATTCCGTCCTGAGATTCCCCTTCGCCTTACTCAACTCAGCAATGAGCCGATAGATGGTTGTATCGCTGGCTCCCATTGCCCGGTAAATGCGATAGCCTTCGAACGTCGGGTACGATTCCGCATTGTTCGACCAAGTGAGTTTCACTCCTCCTACTTGCTCTTGAATCGTCAGCGAAGCCAACGGTGGCGGCGGGACGGGAATTTGAAAGTTGTGCTCAATATTCCATTTGGCGCGGGAACCTGTTTTCATCATTGTATCTACGGACGAATATACCCACTGGTCTTTGGCCCAATCATTATCCGTTTCATCAATGGGTTTCTGGAGTGGCACATAGTTTTTTCCGGTAAAGGCGCAAGTGCCTTTGTACCAATCCCTGCCAACCTGAAAAGCAAATTCGGGTGGAAGTCCGGCGACTCCCATTGAGAACACGATGCGAACTGATTGACCAGGTGGTATATCATATGGACCGCAATGGGAATGACAATAATATGGATTGTAATTCGGAACAAGAACCGGAATAGTATATCCGCGGTCATCCATGTTTACCTGATGCAATCCCGGATAGACATCGGGACCTGTATAGAACGGACCGCCACTCATTGTAGAATCCACAATCCATTTGTACATGATTTCTGTTGCCATATCACCCCAAAGGCCTGGCTTGGAGTCATTCCAGTTCTGGGCATACGAAGTATAGCGCGGTTGGACGACGTCATCTGATTTGTCATTCCACGCTTTATCTGCATGAAGCGTCTGCACAAAGTGCGCCATGTAGTCCTGCAACCTGCCTTGTTGCCCCAGCAGCGGCTCACCGACTGATGGGTTGCTGACCCCTAGGACTTGACCATCATAAGCATACATCATCCGAAGACTATCACTTTTCCTAAACCCAAGGGACGAAAACCAACCTTTTTCCTGGAGTCGTTTGGCGCCGAGATATGTTACGGGTCTCAATCGTTCCAATCCAAATATAAAACCCTGAATTGTCTGCAGAGGGAGCCTGACGGTATCAATCGTGAATTTGAATGTCTTGAGATCCAGTTTGACCTTCTGGTTTTGCCCCCATCCTACGCCAATATTCTTGATGATGTATTCGCACACGATGTAGTTGTTGTCCTGGAAATGCGACCATGCATAGACTTTGCGCCTGAACTCAAGCCCAACATTTGTTAACGAAGTGGACTCTATGTATTGATCGGCTGTCATATTCTGGGCGTCAATAGCCGAAGGATTCAAATCTCCTCTGGGATCTGCCGAACTGGTCACTTTACCATTGACTATGACAGTTGTTTGCGGATAACGAACGTAGTTGTGCATGTATTTGCCGTCATCCAGTTTCAATGGGAACTTGATACTGGATTCTTGCTGAGTTGGCGAGACAAGCATATACTTCCATAATCTCCCGTCCGGATCGGTCCAGTTTGCGCACACCGGCTGATCAATTCCTCCATAGCTCAGTGGGTCAAAACCCTTCTCCCAGAACCCTTCTCCCGGATGCAACGTCCAACCCGGTACGCCAATTGACGACTGTGCCCCATCGCTAGCAACAGCAGTTTGGTATCTACCGAGTCGTATGATGGCGTTCTCAATCGTGATCTGTGAACGCACTGGTGTCGCGAAGAACATCGACATTACGATTGCGAAAAGGAGAGCGAGGCAACCGATGTGCATACCCTGGCGGATATTGCTGCCGGCTGCGATTCTCAAAGGACTGAAATGTTCCATGCTTATCATCTCTATATGGTACCGTATCGAACGAGTCATTGTTGATCGTTCCGTCGTAGCCTGCGAAGACGGCAACGAATATCAATCGGCTCACAAAGCTATCGTACGATGACGAATTTTCTGAATTGACTCTCTCCCGACGGCGTCTGAAAATGCGCTATGTAGATCCCGCTCACCACCCGCTGTCCACCGTCCGTCAGCATGTACTGTCCCCCCTGCTCCCACTGCTCATCCGACTTCCCATCCGTGTGTTCTATCGTCTTAATCAGATTCCCATTCTCACTGTAGATGCGGATCGTGCATACCGGCGGAAGGTTCACAAACAACATCTTGTCTGGTGTACTCGTGAACTGAACGTCCTTTGCTGAGAGATTAAATGGATTCGGGACCACTCTCACACTGTCTTGCCAGTGCCCGCTGGCAAGTCCCTGCTTCGGCACAAACCTCGATGGCGCAAATGCCTCCACATAGTTCATCCCGCTTTCTAAGACCTCTCCCTTCCTGTAGGCATTCGGTCCATTCGAAATGCCGAATGTGGTCACGTAATAATAGTAGTCCGGTCCGCGCTCCAGGCTTTGATCTATGTATTCCGTCTTGAGATTTCCCCTTGTCTTGCTCAACTCAGCGATGAGACGATACATGGTCGTATCGCTGGCTCCCTCCGCCCGGTAGATGCGGTAGCCTTCAAACGTCGGGTCTGATTCTGCATTATTCGACCAGCTGAGTTTTATTCCACCCACTTGTTCTTGAATCGTCAACGAAGCCAACGGCGGAGGTGGAACAGGGATGTTAAAATTGTGGTCCATATTCCATTTTACACGAGCGGCTGCGCCATGGATCGAATCAATCTGCGTAAACACCCACTGGTCTTTGGCCCAATCGTTGTCCGTTGCCTGAGTAAATCTCTGCAGCGGTGAGCTATTCTTCCCCCCAAATGTGCATTTGCCCTTAAACCAATCCCTGCCCACCTGAAATGCAAATTCCGGTGATAGTCCCGCGATTCCCATCGCATAGACAACGCGAATGGATTTGCCCGGCGGTATTTCATAGGGCCCGACTTTGGAATATGCATAGGAATAATAGAGCGGCACGTTGCGAGGCATTGAATATCCGCGTTCATCCATGTTGACCTGGTGCAATGTCGGGTAAATGTCAGCGCCTGTGTAGAAGGGACCGCCGATGGTGACAGGATCCGTGATCCATTTGTACATGATATCTGTCTTAGTATCACCCCAGATTGCCGGAGTACCATCGTTCCAACTCTGTGCATACGATGTGTAATGCGGCTGGGTGATATCATCTGATGTATTATCCCACGTTTTGTCCGCATGAAGCAACTGCACAAAATGTCCCATGTAATTCTGCAGGTAGCCACCTTTCGATTGTAGCGGCTCGCCATGCGAATCGTAGCTGTATGCTTGAATTTGACCATCATACGTATACACCATTCTGAGACTATCACCTTGTCTGAAACCATAATGCGCAAACCAGTTCTCCCGGTTGAGTTGTTTCGGTCCCAAATAGGTAATCGGTCTCACTCTCTCCAGCCCGAAAATGAAACCGTGGATAGTCTGCGGAGGAAGGGCTACAGTGTCGATCTTGAACCTGAACGTAGTTAAATCCAATTTGACCTTCTGGCTTGGCCCCCATCCGGTGCAGACGTTTGTAATAATGTTCTCTACGATGACATAGTTATTGTCCTGGAAATGAGACCACGCATAGATCTTACGGTGAAATTCAAGACCCACATTTGTCAACGCCGTAGACTCTATATATTGATCGGCTGTTGTGGTTTGTGCATTGATCCCTGCAGGATTCAATTCTCCTCTGAGATCTGTCGAGCTCGTTACCTTCCCATTGACGGTCACCATTGTTTGTGGATAACGAACATAGTTGTGCATGTATTTGCCGTCAGGCAATTTTTTCGGGGCTCGTATGCTTGAACCTTCCTGATCTGCCGACACAAGCATGTACTTCCAGACCTTCCCGTCTGGATCAGTCCAGTTTGTAACCATGCTATAATCAATGGAAAGATAGCCAAGCGGATCAATGCTCTTTTCCCAGAATCCTTCTCCCGGATGTAATGTCCACCCCGGCGAAGTAATCGAAGACGATGAGCCATCATTCGCGACCGCCGTCTGGTATCTCCCCAATCGTATGACGGCGTTCTCAATGGTGATTTGTGAACGCACCGGTGTCGTGAAGAACATCGACATCACGATCGCGAAAAGGACACCGGTTATAGCGATATGAATACCCTGGTGGATCTTGTCACCGGCTGCGATTCTCACAGAATTGATATGTTCCATGTTCATCATTCAATCATGTTAGTAACGTAACACGACAATGGATATCCATCGTCTTACAAAGCTATCTCACGATGACAAATTTTCTGAATTGACTCTCTCCCGTCGGCGTCTGAAAATGCGCTATGTAGATCCCGCTCACCACTCGCTGTCCACCGTCCGTCAGCATGTACTGTCCTCCCTGTTCCCACTGCTCATCCGACTTCCCATCCGTGTGTTCTATCGTTTTCACCAGATTCCCGTTCTCACTGTAGATGCGGATCGTGCATACCGGCGGAAGGTTCACAAACATCATCTTGTCTGGCGTGCTCGTAAACTGAACGTCTTTCGCTGAAAGATTAAACGGATTCGGGACTACTCTCACGCTGTCTTGCCAGTGTCCGCTGGCAAGTCCCTGCTTCGGCACGAACCTCGATGGCGAAAATGCCTCCACGTAGTTCATCCCGCTCTCCAGGATCTCTCCCTTCCTGTATGCATTTGGACCGTTCGAGATACCGAATGTGGTCACGTAATAATAGTAGTCCGGTCCGCGCTCCAGGCTTTGATCTATGTATTGAGTTGCGAGATTCCCCTTCGTCTTGCTTAACTCTGCTATAGGCCGGTAAATTGTCGTATCACTGGCCCCCATTGCCCGGTATATGCGGTAGCCTTCAAACGTCGGATCCGATTCCGCATTATTCGACCAACTGAGTTTTATTCCCCCAACTTGCTCTTGAATCGTCAGCGAAGCCAACGGTGGCGGTGGGACAGGAATTTGGAAATTGTGTTCCATGGTCCATTTTACGCGAGCGGCTGCACCTCGTATTGAATCAATCTGCGTAAACACCCACTCATCTTTGGCCCAATCATTGTCCGTTGCCTGAGTAAATCTCTGCAGCGGTGAGCTATTCTTCCCCCCAAATGTGCATTTGCCCTTAAACCAATCCCTGCCCACCTGAAATGCAAATTCCGGTGATAGTCCTGCGATTCCCATTGCATAGACGACGCGAATGGATTTGCCCGGCGGTATTTCGTAGGGCCCCACATGAGAGTTTGCATAGGAATAATAGAGCGGCACATTGCGGGGCACCGAATATCCGCGTTCATCCATGTTGACCTGGTGCAATATTGGGTAAATGTCAGCCCCCGAATAAAACGGACCGCCAACGGTTGCGGAATCAGCGATCCACCGGTACATCAGTTCTGTTTTCGCATCACCCCAGATTTTCGGAGTACCGTCGTTCCAGCTCTGTGCATACGATGTGTAATGCGGCTGGGTAATATCATCTGATGTATTATCCCATGTCTTATCCGCATGAAGGAGCTGCACAAAATGTCCCATGTAATTCTGTAGATAGCCACCTTTCGCTTGCAGGGGCTCGCCATGTGAATCGTAACTGTAGGTTTGAATTTGACCATCATACGTATACACCATTCTGAGACTATCACCTTGTCTGAAACCCGTGTGCGCAAACCAGTTCTGCTGGGTGAGGTATTTGGGTCCCAGATACGAAATCGGTCTCACTCTCTCCAACCCGAAAATGAAATTGTGGACAGTCTGTTGAGGAAGTTTCACCGTATCGATTATGAACTTGAACGTACTTAAGTCCAATTTGACTTTCTGGTTCGGTCCCCATCCGGTTCCGACGTTTGTGATAATATTGTCGATGATGATATAGTTGTTATCCTGGAAATGAGACCATGCATAGATCTTCCGGTGGAACTCAAGTCCAACATTTGTCAACGCCGTAGACTCTATACATTGATCGGCTGTTGTGGTTTGTGCATTGATCCCTGATGGATTCAATTCTCCTCTCGGATCTGCTGAACTCGTCACCTTCCCATTGACTGTGACAAGTGTTTGCGGATAACGCACGTAGTTGTGCATGTACTTGCCGTCACTCAATTTCTTCGGAGCCTTGATCGTAGAGCCTTCCTGATTTGGTGCGACAAGCATGTACTTCCAGACTTTCCCGTCGGGATCAGTCCAGTTTGCACACACACTATGATCAATCGAAAGATAGCTGAGTGGATCAATGCTCTTTTCCCAGAACCCTTCTCCCGGATGTAATGTCCAGCCCGGCGCTGTCACCGAGGATGACCCACCATCATTAGCCACTGCTGTTTGGTATCTCCCCAACCGTATGATGGCATTCTCAATCGTAATTTGTGCGTGCACAGAGGTACCAAAGAGACTCAAGATTGCGATTGTGCAAAGGATGTTGGGCAAATACGCATGAGTACTACGAATACCTATCCTTTTGAGATCCATCTTGTATCACCCTTTCATACTCTTGACCATGAATGAATCTTCATTCAATCAGAGGATGATTTGTATTCCGAAGGTTATCTCTCTTGTAATTCCCCACAGACTGTGCGTCAGGTTCGGATCGTTGATATATGGCTTCGCATCACTCCGTAATTCTCCGACCTTATCGTCTCCAGCGGTCAACCCTGCTGCCTGATACACAGCGCCGCTATATAACGGGAGATGGAGCGAACGCAAGTAGAAATCCCTGTCGTACGAATCGCTGAACCCATAGTACGTGGATGGGTTGAAAGTTTTGAAATTGAATACGTTGTTCGCTTCCATATACAAAGAGCAGTCGAGACCTAGCAGAGTGACGTATTTTGTCAGCCGCATATCGACGTCCCAGTAGTCAGGCCAATGAATGTTGTTGGCAAATTCAGGTAGAGCCACTCCGGTAGGACTATATGAATAGTATGAGCCTGATTTCCAGGTGGGCAGCAGTGTCAGATGCCAATCTCCCCACAATTCTCCCAGGGTTCTCGGAGTGGAAAATTCTACGCTGGCTCGCGCATACGGTTGAGGCACTGGTTTTCTATAGGATGCATCATAGTTGAGATAACCCTCCCTGACATTTCTTTCTTCTTCCTGATAGTAGGTCCCGCGGCCAATATCCCCGTTGTTCGTTGACATATACGTGAAGTTAATCCACCCGCGTACCCACTCTCCCATTCGTTTTTCCAGTTTTATCTCTAATCCGCGGATGTCTGCAATGTTCTGATTTTGAACCGTACTGTAGCTGATGCTTCCGGTACTCACATATTGCACGCTCGTCAATTGATCGACCACGTCCTTGTAGTAACCGGTCAGCGTGAGCAAATACGTGTTTGACAAATTGATTTCCACCCCGAGTTCATAGGCGACTGTCTTCGGCAACAACGCGGCAGGATTTCCTACTTTTGTTATTACCTGGTTCTGCCCCCTTAGTTGCCCATACAAATCGCTGCTCATTGGATAGGAATAGAAATGTCCATAGTTGAAAAAGAGTTTTGCATCTTCTGAGATCGGGAATGCAATACCTATTCTTGGACTGAACTTTACTGTTCCCTTCACCGCTGCCTGTGGAATGCTGTCAGTGAACACATTTGCATATTGTTGACCATAATAGCGTGAGAATGGATCAACGAAGTAGTCAATTGTATTCGTGTTGAAATAGTCTGCCCTCAATCCCAGGTTCGCTATCATTCCCTGCAGCTCGATCTTATCCTGCAAGTAGAATGCCCCGAGTACTGGGTAGGCATTGAACTTCAGTGAGAACCAGTCCGAAGGAGGAGGAAGAGTTGCTACTTCTAGTTGTGAACGAGATTTGTATTTCGCGCGGTCCACATACATGCTTGTGAAATTCAAATCGAAGCCGGCCTTGATTCCATGAATGGAATTCAACTGGCTGAAGAGATCGAGCTTCAAGTTAAGTGTGTTGGCTCTGGTACGATCCCAGATCATTCCGCCGTTGTCTCCGCCAAACGTTCTTCTATCGGGCTGATCCACCTGTTGTTGGAACGGATCTCCACTCCATCCCCACGGTATTCCATTGAGCTTCAATTTTCCAAGGATGATCTTTGTTGTTGTATCCCGATCGTCGAGATATCCATTCGCTTTGTAGACGTCAGTACCGTAGGCAACCTTGAATGAATAGAACGTACTTGGACTGAGCACATGCTCAAAATTCAAGCTGATGACCGATCTGTAGAGATCGAGCGGGCTGAATGAACTTTGCCAGAAGTAGTATGAGTTCCTGTAGTTTGCTTGATACAGAGAGTTGGATTCGCCCATGAAACTGCCGTCAACCCCATCTCCCAAATTGTAGTTTACGCCTTTGAGTTCGGAGTAAATTCCCTGCACAGAGAATTTCATTGAGTTTGAAATGTGAGAAACCACTTTGACCTGATAGTCTTGCTGCAAATTGTTCTCTCTCGTAAACGGGACCGCGAAGTATGTACTGTTGCCTTTGTACGATGCAAAGAACGTCAGGTCACCGAGAAGATCACTCACAAACGGAAGCGGGCCCGATATGCTGGCCTCCCCGTTCAAATCCGGCTTGGTACCTTCGGTTCGAGCCTTTTGCCCAAGCGCTTCACAGCCTATGATTCCCCAGTCAGCCTTTGCACCAACCGTATGTGTCCACATGAATACTTCTTGTGCTTGCTGGGGAGTCAAGCCCCATTGACTGTTTTCCTGCGCCCATTTGTTCCAACCCTGAAATCCCTCCGGATACTGTTGCCGCATCCATTCCGGCCAGTTTTGGGTCCCTGTGAATGCAACCTGCGGGTCGAAGTATGGTCTCAGGTAATAGCTATCCGGGCTGAAATAGGATGGCCCAAAATGTTTTTGATGTGCCGGGCTCAAACGAAAATCTGCCGATAGATGATATCTGCCCTTATCCCCGTCTTTTGTCGTTATATTGATCAAGCCCGATCGTATGTTACCATACTCCGCGTTGAATCCGCCCTTGATGACTGACACTTCCTGTACTGCGGCGAGTGGTATGCTTGTATAGGGCTGGTTCGTCGTCGGATCCACGACAACCGATCCATCGATCATCACCGAGGTTTGATCAATCGAACCGCCTCTGACCGACAATCCTTCGACTCCCGCCTGTAACGCCACAAAACCTCTGATGTCGACAACCGTCGGTAGCGCTGCAATGTCTTTTCCGTAGGCAACTTCCTCACTATTTGAAATGTCCTGTTGGATGACCGGACGTCTTGCGACAACGACCACTTCATCTGCTACGATGCTTTTGCTGCTCATCGGTATGTTGATGATGGTCGTTCGCCCGGTATTCACTGAAACATTTTCGACACGGACCTTCGAATATCCGATTATCGAGGCGACGACCGTGTAGGTTCCGGGAGCCAGGTTGACAATGAAATACTCACCGTTGGCGTCTGATGCGGCGCCATAGGTCGTCCCTTCGATCGTCACATTGACCGATGGCAGCGCCTCCTTCGTTACCGCGTCAGTTACTCTACCTGATATTTTCGCCTTTTCTTGAGCCAAGGCAGAAATCGATAGTCCTAAGAGAAGGAGTATCGAGAGACGAGTTACGCTTCGCTTGTTGATCATTGCATGCACCTCATGAATATTGAGTACGAGATTTTCTATAAGAAGAGATCGTAGAAGAATATTTTCTAGGCTAGACGCTTATTGTCTCTATGTGAAAAATCTGGTCCAGGATCAAGGTCGTTGCCCCCAACGCGGCGGCGTCATCTCCCAGTTGAGAAGTAACAATCCTCGTCTTCTCAAAAGCCTCTGGCATGGCATATTGTCTGATTTTTTCTTTCAGGGAGAGCAACGAAAAATCTTCTATGGATGAAAAATGACCTGACAGGATGATGAGTTCGGGATTCAGCAAGTTGATCAGGTTCGCTATTCCGATCCCGAGATACTTGCTTGCTGTATTCAGGAGGTCCGTCGACAACTTGTCTCCGTTGTGAGCAGCATGAAAAATAAGATCGGCATCGATCGCTTCAATATCTCCGCTGCATAATTCACGGATGAGCGTTGCTTCGCCCTTGGACATACGACACTTTGCCTGCCTCACGAGCGCCCATCCTGAAGCAACCGTCTCTAAGCACCCTTTATTGCCGCACGAACACAGTTCGCCATCCGGTACGACGATCGTATGCCCTATCTCGCCGGCAAAATTGGATGAGCCTTTATAGAGTCGGTTGTTTTGAAAAATACCACATCCGATCCCAGCTCCGATATCAATGCAAATAAAATTCTCCTCGCTCTTCGCACTGCCAAACCATTTTTCCCCGAGTGCGAGCGCGCGCGAACAATCCTCCAGATAGATTGGACCCCGACACTGTTGCGCAAGTATCGAAACGATGGGTACATCTTTCCAGTACAAATTGTTTACCGAAACAAGCCACTTCCCCAATTCCTGATCGTAGAAGCCACTGGCGACAAATCCAATTCCCAGAATCTTTTCCTGAGGAATATTCCCCTTCGAGATCAGGAAGTTTATCGTTTTGCGAATCTTGCTTACAAGGTTGGATTTTGTTTCGCTCGGAGAGATCGGTATTCTCTCTCTCAACAAAACCTTCGATTGAAAATCTGTGACAATCCCTATCAAAAAATTGATGTCCAGGTGAATCCCAATGATATAGCCATAATTGGGATCCATGATCAGCAGCTCTCTTCGCCTGCCACCGGTGAACGATGAGTAACCGCTCGACGTCAGAAGCCCGTCTTTAATAAGACCATTGGCAATGTTTGTAACCGTCTTGCCATCTTGTTTGATCAGATGTCGTATTTCCGCTCTACTCGAGTGCCCTCTTTCGTGGATAACCCGAAGGATCTTCTTCCGGTTGATCTCTTTGAGAAGGCTCTGGTTGACTTTTGTTCTTTTCATTCAGTCTCGAGCTGACGGTATCGTTTGACTTGAATTCGACGGCTTATGGGATGTTGTCTATAAAGATGTGAAACGGTTTTGAATTGCTGCGCCTTCGGGAGAGCTTTTTGGAGAGTATTCGGCAAACACTAGAAGGTGAAGCAAGGATCGATAGTGACCTTAGACTTAATACCCTTTGACTTAATAGACTTTGTCTATTATCTTGTGCAAAACATAGTTCATTTATTCATTTATGTCAAGTATTTTTTTGCCTGAGTTGCTCAGAGTATTCCTTCATTGAGGCGATTCCGTAAACTTGGTCAGCGGGGGTAGTTACGATGGGCTCTGCCCCCTTCTTTCGTCAGCCCGGGGAATACTCTGCTATGACAGTCGGATAGTCATGTAATATCACTCTCACTCACATATCTAAGGAGGCCACGCGATGAAGAATCATTTCGGTCCACGCGGAGTACATCTTCTGCTCTTGATTTTTCTGTTCTTATCTCTGCTAAACACATCATTTTCACAGGCGAAGAAAAACGAAGTGAAGCTACGACAGGACAAATTCCTCACAGAAGAACAAGGCAAGCAGGAACTGCTCAACTTTTCGAAAACCTATTCGACAAAAGCCGAGTGGGAAAAAAGAGCAGACAACATCCGTAGACAGATTCTCGTGGGAGCAGAGCTTTATCCGCTCCCAAAGAAAACTCCACTGAAGCCGATCATTACATCAAAGCGAACCCATGACGGTTACACCGTAGAGAATGTTGCATTTGAAAGTATGCCAGGTTTCTTCGTAACGGGGAATCTTTATCGACCGACAGCCAAACAAGCTTCCTATGCTGCCATCCTCTGTCCCCATGGTCATTTCTTTCCTGATTCCGTCAGCGGCGGCGGAAGGTTCAGAAAAGACATGCAAATCCGTTGCGCGGCATTTGCAAAGATGGGCGCCATCGTCTTCGCGTACGATATGGTCGGCTGGGGCGAATCAACACAATTCGAAAACTACAAGTTTCCTCAATCGCACGACAGCCTCCGGAAAGAGGTCAAGTATCAGTTGTGGAACAGCATCCGGACAGTTGATTTCTTGCTTTCCATTCCAGGAGTGGATCCGAAAAGGATTGGCGTCACCGGCGCCTCCGGTGGCGGGACACAAACATTTCTCCTCGCTGCCGTCGACAAGAGAATTGCCGTCAGTGTTCCCGTCGTCATGGTCGCTTGTCATTTCTTCGGTGGATGCATTTGTGAAAGCGGAATGCCGATTCATCAAAGCGCGAAACATCTCACGAACAACGCCGACATCGCGGCGCTCTTCGCTCCCAAACCATTGCTGCTCGTTTCTGATGGAGACGACTGGACCAAGAACAATCCGGAAGTCGAATACCCCTATATTCGAAACGTCTACAAGCTGTATGGCGCAGAGGAAATGGTACAGAACTCTCATTTCCCCAAGGAAGGACATGATTACGGGAAGACCAAGCGCGCCGCAGTGTATCCATTTATTGCGAAGCATCTGAAGTTGGATCTTTCCAAAATCCTCGATGGCAGTGGAAAGATCGATGAGAGCTTTGTGACATTTGAACAGACGAAGGACATGAAGGTATTCACGGAGAGCAATCCCAGGCCGGCGTACGCAATCAAGGCGATCGAAGAACTAAAGTAAATGGATCATAGGCGGCATAACGTACGATGCACCCATAGTCAAAAGAGCTTGATGGGTCAGTCTTAATTCACCTGGCGCATCAGACGACACCCAACGTGTCTCTGTTGGAGTATTTCATTCAGTGGCCTACAAGAGGGAGACTTAGCCGTGACAAGGAAGAAGAGCATGTTAGCAGAGGGTTGGTGGGACTTCACCACTCTCGACGAAAAAATATTACACGACGCGGCACAACTGTCAGAAAAAGATCTGTTGGAGCTCTCGCGACCTGGTTTCAAAGTCGTCTATTATGAGACTCTGGAATCGTTCTACATGAACGAAGCTCTGGAATACATCAATGCTTGGAGACAAGCGACGCCTTCTCAACCCAGCGGCATTTGCGGTCCCATTGGGCCAACGGAACAACTGCCGCTGGTCGCGGAACTGGTCAACAGTCTGGAAATCCCTCTGAAGCATTGCCATTTCTGGGGGATGGATGAATGGTACATGGATGGGACAGAGGTCCCCATCACCCATCCACTTTCTTTTGCGAAAGCCGATATGGAGTTGTGCTTTGGCAGAATAAGACCTGAATTGAGGATGCCCGAGGAGAACATCCATTTTCCAAAAGCCGGCCAACTGCAGTCATATACCGCCAGTTTTGATCAAGTGCATTGTGCCGTGATGCAAGGCGGGCAAGGAGATGTGAAGCATTGGGCGTTCAACGATCCGTTTAAAAGAGAAGGCAAGTACCAGGAGCAACCGCCGGCACCTGAAGAATTTCGGCGCCTTTCGGCCCGCGTCGTTGATTTGCATCCCATTACACTCTCTCAGAATGCGAGGACATCCGGTGGGGGATATGTCGTGGGCGTGCCGAAGCAGGCAATATCTGTAGGCCCGGTGGAAACGTGGAAGTCTGAGAAGGTGTCGATCTGGCAGGCAGGTATGCATGACAATCCGTTTGGCATGCGACTGACGGCATTCATGATTGGCAAACGAATTGTCGACACGTCGGTGCCAATGTCTCTGCTTGCGGATCACCCAAATGTTCAGTTCAATTACTACAGACCAGCTATCAAAACCGTGGAAACAGAGATGCATTAGATGCTCTACTGAGTAAGAACTTCGAGACAATGTCGGACGAGAATTTTCCCACAAGCGCATCCTCCTCTCCTTTTGAAGATGTAAACCATTTCATCTCAAGGTCCGGCTGCGCTTTGTTGTTTACGATACCATATGATACCTTCATTGCAGCCCCTCGTCATATTTCATGATCACACAGAGAAGAACAAATTGATCACTGCTTCGCTCCACCATTCACAGGAGACACTATGAACAACAATTCCGAATCAGGATCGGGTGACATCACCCGCAGAAACTTCATCAAAGTCGCTGCCGCTTCGGGAGCTGGGGTTTTATTCTCCGGAAATATTCTCGCCAATACTTTTAGCTCGCTGAGTTCCAAGAAGCGTTATGCGATCGTTGGTGTCGGTGGGAGAACAGAAATGTGGCAGTCGGGTCTGTATGAATTCTTTCAAGATACCACCGAAGTGGTTGGTTTTTGCGATACCAACCTGGGCAGATTGAAGTTCTACCAGAACTTTGCAAAGAAAGCAACGGGAAGAACCATTCCTACGTACGAAGCGAAAGATTTCGACAAGATGATTCAGGAAACCAAACCCGACACTGTCATTGTCACAACCGTTGATAGTTTTCATCATCAATACATTATTCGCGCGATGCAATTGGGCTGTGATGTCATAACGGAAAAACCAATGACCAATACTGATGAGAAATGTCAGCAGGTCATTGACGCAGAGAAGAAATATGGTAAAAACCTTACGGTGAGCTTCA
>JBGPAN010000041.1:0-14192 GCA_041480785.1 Bacteroidota bacterium
CGCTCGACCAGCGTCATACCCCGCTCTCCGAGGGTGAGCAGAACATTCTCTGCTTCCAACTTCTCAAGGAGCGCTTTCGCTGCCCGGTCAACGCTTCCCTGATCATGCAGCCGGACACCCAACGCTTCTTCCGTTTCTTTCCTGTTCGGTTTGAACACAGTCACACGTTTGTATTCGAAGAAATTGTTGAATTTCGGGTCAACGGTAATGATCAGACCGTTACATTTCGCGAAGTCGACAATTTCATGGATCAAGCTCTTGACGACCACGCCTTTGTTGTAATCTTCGATGATGATCGCTTCAAGCGACTTGACATTTCGTCGCAGGACATCAAGGATCTTCCCCTGTGTTTCCTCGCTGATTTCCTGCTTCACTTCCCTATCCACCCTCACGACATGCTGGTGGTCGGCTATGACACGTGTCTTGACGGTCGTTGGTCTTGACGAATCGACCAGAAGACCTTCGCCCGGGAATCTGTTCTCGGCGACAATAGAACGCAGCGACCTGCCGGCCTCGTCGTCCCCCACCACTCCAATCATCAGTGGTGTGCCCCCCAGGGAAGCGATGTTGTTGGCGACGTTTGCGGCCCCCCCAAGGCGGGTGGATTCAGATTCCACCTCAACCACCGGAACCGGCGCTTCAGGGGAGATTCTGGCCACAGAACCCCAATAATACCGGTCCAACATGAGGTCCCCAACAACGGCGACCCGTTTTCCCGAGAGATTTCCAATAAGCGTCTGGAGTCTAGAATGTGTGAATGTTACCAAAATCGTACCCTCACGAGATGCTTGGTTTTTGCTCAATATACCCAGAAAACGAAGGACAAGCAAGGTAAGGTGAGCGGCGGACTGGACAATGTGCGCACGAAATCACTCAGCAAGGGGGAGCTGAGTTGATGACGCGGGGGTTTGACGGCACTTTCTGACCGGTATCAAATACAAATAGGAGTCAACATGAGGGAAGAGTATTGTGGCGTCTTCGGAGAATCCGCCCGGGACCGATGAGAATGAACGTGCCCTTGACAAGCCGGGGTTTTTTTTCTTGTTAGAATATTGTCCAATGTCTCAGCTGGTCGGCGCAGCCTTCCAGTGAAAAACTCTTCGGAGAACTATTCCTACAACATAACCATTGAGTACTTGGTTGGCGCATCGCTCCAGGAGGCAGCTACCACCACACAAATCATATTAGACTTATTGAAGGTAAAAGTACCTGGGCGAAATCTCTGGTCCTGAATGAAAAACTCCGCGCCAAATTCAGCTTCCAGTTTCCTATCCGGACATGGACATGATACATATTTAGATTCCCAACCGTCCGCGCCATAATCAACTACTCTTTTGTATGCAAGTGGTCCAAGCGCCCAAGCCACCACCTGGGGATTGTCTCCGGCAGAGGCAAAGAACTTGATGGTTACGATTGTGTCGACCGACTGAAGGCTGAAAAACGGCTTGAATAGACCTGGCCTGGAAACAGAAATGACGGGAGCGCTTACTTCCAGATAGTACTGGGGGGCGGATGGGGCAATGAGCGAGTCTTTTTCAGAGCATCCATAGATGGCCAGAAGCAGGATCGGGAACATTCGCTTTGACATGGCAACCTCCTTTGAGAAGCCCGGCAACGTTGGCCGAGGCAATCAAGGAGTGCCTTTGACAATAGATGTACCGATTTAGAATGGCTCAAAATTCAAGAAACACGGCAGTATAAGAATGTCACCGCCCAATTATGGCCGGTCGCTTGGTCATAATCGGGCGGCGAGTTAAGGAGTGAAATACATCAGCCCAAGCCCTACTCCCATGGAAGAATCAGATCCGTCAGAACGGTGAAGGAGTTCGTGCTTTCTTCTAGTTTCTTTTTGTATCTTTCCAGGGAACATGGTCTCTTGATATGCACCGACAGGGATCACTAAGGATTAGCGCACTCCAAGTGAGTTCTCGCGAGGCTGATTGCGTCGCGTGAAGGCGTTCGCCAGTTGGTCCAAGGCCTCATCTGGATCCCGCGATGGGCACCGCTGTCCAGACTCCGATCCCGTAACTCCGACACCCTCATTCCTCGACGTTCGCAGGAGTCACATGCGAGCAGCGATCTTTGATTGGATGTTGAGGCTGACCAAAAAGAATAGAAATGTCATTCTGAAGGAGCGTAGCGACTGAAGAATCTGCCTTTATGATTGAGATTCTTCGGTCCAATCAACAACATCGGACCTCAGAATGACTTTTTGGACAGCTTCAGAAGAGACCGCATCTTCCCAGGACTGCTTCAGCCGCTTCTTGTTCATCCTCGCCAACAGGGAGGCAGAGATGAATCACTTGACAAACACTCGCGCTCGACTTGTGCTCGCAGCGACTCTCCTGATCGTAGAAGCACAATCAGCATATACCCAGCTCTCCGTCTCAAAGTCGAGTATCACCTTCGGTTCGTTCGTCCTGCCGGGTTCGAAGACGGACAGTTTCTATGTCAAAAACTCAACTCAGATCGGCTACGCGCTGGAGGGAATAACCACATCGACGCCGAGATTCACAGCATCAGGCTCGTTAGGAATAGTAGCCGACAGTGTAAAGATCCGCGTGACATTCGCGCCGGATGGCGTCGGTGTCTTCGCTGACACCGTTATCGTGGCGAACAGCGCCGGTGCATCGCTCAAGATCATACTGAGCGGCAGCGGCCTCTCCGGTATCGTCCTCGCCTCGCCACGGACAGGGGCGACACTCGCAATGCTGACAATGGCCGACACGTTTGCAACCGCAACGCGTGTCGATAGCTTCACGATCAGGAATATTTCAACGAGCGCTATGACCGTCTCCGCGATTTTGGCAAAGACGTCACTTTTCAGAGTGTTGAATACTCTTCCGTTCACGGTCAATGCGTCAGACAGCCAGCGAGTGCGCATCAGCCACACTGGGACGAGGGTGCATCATGATTTCGACACACTGGTCGTCACGCACAACCATCCCACAAAGAACAGTTCCCCCCTCCGGTTGACCCTCTCAGCCTGGTCGATATCGCGTTTAATGCTTGGCTTACTCACGTCATACACGAGAATTCGGACCTATGACAGCGAGGACACGCTGAGAGTTACCGCAGCAAGCACGGGTACGGCAGCTGGGTTGCTAGACCCGAAAGTACCGATCGACAGCGGGAAGGTTGCCTTGTGTGGAATATGGAATCCTGTTGATACAGTCACGGTCGTGGTCGATAGCATCACATTTACCGGTCCGCACTTCCGCAACACCACTCCGACACCATACATACACGCATCTGCCTTCGATAGGAACATCAACTTCGTCTACCAGCCAAAGGACTTGAGTTCTCTCCATCGGGACACACTGGTCGTTTGGACGAAGGACAACATTCCTTCGGGCAATCGGCTTACCCTGCTGGTGGAAGGTGCAAGCAGGCGGGCAGTTCATGTCCAAACCACAGGTGGACAGAGCATATTGAACTTCGGGAGTGTCCCGCTCGGCGTCTCTCTGGACAACGTTGTACGCATCTTAAATTATCAGGACATTTCACTTCGAATCGACAGCGTCCGGTTGGCAGCGAAGAACCCGAAGTACCGAATCCCGACGCCCGTCACAGGACTGACACTCAATCGCGGTGACACGACGCTCGTGACGTTGCGGTTTACGGCGTCCGACACGCTGCCGAATCTTGCTTCATCCATCAACGATACGCTCGTCGTGTACACAAATTTCCAACCTGGACCGTTCAAACTGCCCCTCACAGCGAAGGTGATTTCCTCAATAGTTTTCTCGCCGGCTTCGATAGATTCGATTGGCTTCGGTACAATCCCTGTGAACCTGTTCAAAGACTCCACACTCAAACTCTACAACAGGACAGGCAATGCCTATAGGATCGACTCGATATCAATGTATTCCGGAAAGACCTTTTATCTCCTTTCAAATTCATTAGTAACGCAACTCAAAGGAGGAGACAGCACTGCAATCCAGGTTCGATACAATCCAAAGGAAGCTGGACTCGCAATCGACACGATGAAGATCTGGCACAATTTCACGGCCCTCGGAAAAGCATCTCCTTACAAAGTCGTCCTGACCGGCATAGGCAGTACAAACGCAATCATTCCTCCGGGCAACTACATCACCGTTGACAACGTGAGGGGGCCAGATGGATTCGCAGTTGCAGCACCCGATTCGAGCTACGTCGAGACCACCGTCAATGGCTTCTATCAGTGGAACTCAGCTGCCGCCTACGGCGGGGCTGCAACCGGCTACAGGAGATCCCCACGTGTGAGCGGCTCCCCAAATGGCTCGTCCGCGCGGTGGACATTCAAGGTCGACTCGACATCCCCATATCTCATCTACCACTACGTCGCATGGTCGACGCAGCATGGGCAGCAACTTTATGTACATCTGCGCAAGTTTGGGGTTGGCGGCATCGTCGATAGCATTCGCTTTGACGAAAGACAACAAAACGCAAATTATTATCCGGAGGGGGGGGGCTCCTGGTACCCGCTGATGATGCATCGCATCGACGGTGTAGGTCCAAACGCTGCATCCATCACGATCGGCGCCGATGCACGTACGTCCGCTTTTCTGCAACTGGATGCAGTTCGCTGCCTGCGATCGACACAGAAAGCAGATCTCGAATTCGGCCGCCGGTCGATGAACTTCTCACCCATCCGAATTCCTGAAGAATTCCCTCAGATAACACTCGGCGACGAGTATGTGCGTCAGTACCGTCTCTACAACCTTGGACGGGATACCCTCGTTATCGGTGACATCAGTTTCTATCCGACAATAACTCCAGTGGCCTGGTTCTACGTGAAGAACTTCACACCCGGGTCCGCCCTGAAGATCCCACCGATGATACTCGATCAGACCGGAAAAGAAACCGGTGGATATTTCGATCTTCAGCTGGCCTTCCAGCCATATCAGGAAGGATCGGCCCGAGACTCGATGGTGATCTCCAGCAACGATGAGAATGAGCCGAAGGCATATATCATTCTCTATGGTGATGGTGTGAACTACAATTTCATCATGAACGCCAGCGAAGGAAACACGGAGCTGCACTACAATGCCCCTGGTCCTCCCGATGTTCCTGTCATTCCATTCTACCGCGAGACCGCAAACGGAAGTTGGATAAATTCAACCGCTGGGGCTGCCACTTTCCCGATCGCAAATGCAAACGTCAGCAGCAGGGTGAACGTCGGCGATGTCTCAACCTTGCCTCATAAGGCGTGGTACGATTTCCAGCTGCCCGAGCTCTATCATGGCAGAATCTCGACCGCCGGCCGATACATACTTGAATACGGCGGTCCATTTCCCTCATCGAACGCCTACACCAACACCATCGTAAAAGTGACGCATGCTTCTCTCGGTGTGCCACCCGACAGCGTGTATTTCAACTCAAGAACGAACCCGGGTGCTCCCTGGTGGTTTCAGATTGGCGGGACAGCGAAGACGTTCTTCCTGTCGCCCGGCAGTCCAATCACCGTTGAATTCAGGCGAGACACGCAGACTGAGGAGGGAGCCGTTGGAGGAGGTCCGAACAACTTCCTGCGAACCGACCTCCTGAGGATCCGTAAAGTACCAACAGGAGCCCTTATCGGCGTCGACGTCCCACAACGAACTGTGGTGAATTTCGGTGATGTGAGCTTCCGTGCTCCCGGCGGTATCGATGGAAGGGCCAATCTGAAAACTATCAGCCTTGCAAGTATCGGCGAGTCTCAGATCGTCGTGAACAGCATCCGACTCCGAATCGGGCAGTACTACCGTTTAGTGAATCCTCCGTCGACACAGCTCTACATGCGCGCTCTCACCGGCACACAGCCTCTGACCGTAGCGTTCACGCCTGATCGAATCTCTCCCCGCTTTGTGGACACATTGGAAGTGCTTTCAAATTCTACGCGCGATTCCGTTCTCCGAATACCTCTGAGCGGAAATGGGATCGGAGGAATCTATACGGTCGACGACGATGGATCCGCTCAGGAGGTGTACTCAACGCCGACGTTCGGCGGCCTCTACATCAACGGCTGGAACAAAGCCAGCATGACCAGGTGGCAGATCGAAACTTCAAACACCGCGGACAGCATCGGGCGCGGCAGGACGCGCCGTCTCCTTCCAATCTACTTCAATCCCAACGCCCGTTTCGAATGGTACCCGGCAATCCCATTGAGTCCGAAGGACTCTACTCGTGTGTTGATGAACGTCGCGGTTAGCATCCCGCGTGGCTATACGAAAGGCAGCCCCGCTGCACGATACAGGGTGTTCAGCACCGGCGGGAATATCACGAAGGACACGGTGGTCAACCAGAACAGCGCCATGACAACTGGCGCATCGAACCTGATCGAGATCAACCTCGGCAACCACTACTTCCTCCGTGACGGGCGCGACGTTGCCGGAGGTCAGGCGTTCTTTGGCCACGTCCAACTCTTCAACGACACGGCTGAAGTGACCAAATACTACGGAACAACAACGAACTTCGCACGGCGCGACACGTTCGGCCTGATCGCCGATGCGGTCATCCTGCGGGAGCTCGACATGCTCAACCCGCTGATCACGAGCGCCAACTCCGAAGTGCCATTGCAGTTCTCACTCAGTCAGAATTACCCGAATCCGTTTAACCCCGCAACAACCGTTGAGTTCACGATTGCAAAGCAAGTCCCTGTCAAACTCCAGATCTACGACGTGCTCGGTCGCGAGGTTGCTCTCTTGATGCAAACGAGTGCGTCGAGTCCGGGGAAGTACATCATTCGCTGGGATGGCAGAAACAGGCTCGGTCAGAGCGTCGCTACAGGTATTTACTTCTACCGTGTCGTGGCCGGCGACTTCGTGCAGACTAAGAAAATGATTGTGCTGAAGTAAGTATCGAGCTTGGGTGGGGAGATGATCACGATCGGGCAGTGAATGCGATGAGGTATCGGGCTGGTGCGTGGGATAGTGTGAGGAGGGTGCACCTTCCTGAGCCATCCGATGAATCGGACGGCTCGCGTCTTCCAAAACCCGGAGGGTTTCGCGTTTCCAAAGTCGTCGACTTCAGTCGATGACGAGCGTGCCGCTTGCTCCCGCTCTCTGCGTGGGAAACAATCTGCAGAACTGATCACATTGCCGTCCCGAAAAAACAAACCGAGTCATTCCCGAATGCTTCTATCGGGAATCCAGAACTGAGCTTCACATTTGCTCGTGGCCGATGCAGTTCACGTACTGGATCCCCGCTCAAAGCGTGCCTGCACGCCGAAGTGCGGCGCACCTGCGTGCCGTAGCACTCCGGTGCGTAGGCACGTTTCGGCACGCAGGCGTGCGGGGATGACAGAAGAAGTCACTTCGCATAAAACGCTCGCAATGACACCATCCACTAGTCATTGCGAGGAGTCCCGCAATCTTTTGGCGGGACGACGAAGCAATCAATCGTTCGCGGGATGGATTGCTTCGCATAAAACGCTCGCAATGACTTTCCTGAGGTGAGCTCTTTGAGATGGGTTTTAATTGTCGCCTGAGGGTGAATCGTGCTGGTGTTTTTCGATCCTTCGCGAGAAAGCTTTACGATCGATCCCGAGGAGACGTGCTGCTTGGGATATGTTTCCGCCGGCTTGAGAGAGTACGATCCCGATGATTTCTTTCTCAAGAGTCTCGAGAACGTTGACCTCATCACTCTTTGACTGCAGAAGCTCACTGATCAGATGTTTGATCATAGCTGAACCGGAAGGAGTTGGCGCAGCAGTCATCCTGCGTATGTGATCTGCTGTTATGACTCGATCCTCGACGAACACCGAAGCACGCTCAATAGTGTTTTTGAGCTCACGGACGTTTCCTTTCCATTCCATGCCCAACAGAGCTGTTAGGGCTTCCTCATCGAACATCTTCGAGCCGCCTGAGAATTCCTCAAGGAATCGTTTAGCCAAGAGCGGAATATCTTCCTTTCTCTCACCGAGTGCCGGCAAGGGGATGGAGATAACGTTGAGCCGATAATACAGATCATTGCGAAATGTGCCTTTTGTTATTGCTCTGGTCAGGTCGATATTTGAGGCCGCGATCACACGCACATCGACATGCATGTCTCCCGAAGCACCGATGCGCGAAATCGTCCGATCCTCAAGGACGCGCAGCAACTTGGCTTGAAGATCCACCGGCATGGCGGAGATTTCATCGAGGAAGAGCGTGCCACCGTTCGCCAGTTCAAATTTTCCTTTTCTGGCATCGGTCGCACCCGTGAACGATCCCCGTTCGTGGCCGAAGAGTTCCGACTCGAACAGCAAGGCAGGTATCGCTGCGCAATTAACCGCCACGAATGGCTTTTCTGCTCTTGCACTTTCGAAATGAATAGTCTTCGCCGCTACTTCCTTCCCGGTTCCCGTTTCGCCTAGGAGCAGCACTGTTGATGCCGTCTGCGCCGCCATAGATACCAGCCTGCGCACTTCTTCCATCTTCCCGCTTTCCCCAAGGAGAAGAGCGCGGGTTTGCTGCTTGACGACATTTTTCAGCCGACGATTGTCTTCAGAAAGTGACGTGTGCAGTTTTGCACGCTGAATGAACTGGGCCGCAAGCGGAGCGATGGCGGAAGCGACACGTGCATCGTCCTCTGTAAACGACCCACCCCCGCGAGGATGGATCATGTTGACAAAACCGATCATCTTCCCACCAGCTTCCAGTGGTATCGCCAGCCCGGCGCCAACGTTCAACATCCTCGCCGTTGCATCTGGTATCCTGAGGGTCGCGGCAACGTCTTCTGACCGGAAAACGCCTGCATGACCCACGAGCCAGCCTGAAACAATCTGGTTGACGCGATGGTCGATGGCCCTGTCTCCTGGCGTGACACTCCGCACCAGCGTCTGCGCATCTTCCTGCGTGGAGGGATCATGGAGCACAATCGCAACCTTGTCTACGCGGCAGACCCTTTTGCAGAACTCTCCTATCGCATCGAGAGTCTGATAGATGTCTGTAACAGCAGTCAGAGAGAGAGCGAGCTTGTTGTATTCCTCGAGCTCGGTGACACGCGATTTTAGGTTGTTCGATTCAGGGCTCATTCGTCTTTTTCATGGGATTTGCAGCTTTTGGCTCCTGGTGCTTACTGGTTGAGTCTTACACGCTCTGCTACCTTCTGCCTTCTGAATTCTGGTTTCTGTCCTTCTGCTCCGCCTATTTCTTCTCTAGTGCCTCATCCCAATGGACAACCACGTGGATAAGCCTCTCGGCGGGCTTCGAAATGTTCACAATAAATCTATCTCCCCGAGCGGTTACGTCGTATGGGTAGGTCTCGGGCCGCACGTCGGTAAGTCCTGTGCGAATGCGTCGCACTTCGTCAAGTCCTACACGAAATAGACTAGAATATCCTGCGATCTCGAAGGTCTTCCCCGACCTGACCGAAACCGACATGATTGTACCGTCGGACGCCATATAGAAGAGTTCTTTGCCATCCTGACGCCAACGCGGGCTCTCACCACCTTTTAGTGACACCTGGACTCTCTCCCCCTTCGCCATAAATGGTTGGACGTAGACCTCCGACCTGCCTGACTCGGATGAAAAGTACGCAATCCACCGACAGTCCGGCGAGATCCTCCCTCCGCTGCTGCTCCCCTTCACAACGTTGATCGGATTGCCCTCGCCGGATACGGGTAGCACCCAAAGTCCAGATTCCTTCGGCAGCGAATAGCCCATTACGACGAATTTACCGTCCGGAGATGCGTGAGTGACACCACCAACTGTCCGCCATGCTCTTTCAAAGAACAATTTCTCCTCAGTGTCGCCATCTGTTCCCTTACGCACAATCGAGAATGTCGGGTTCAGCCTCTCCGT
Source organism: Bacteroidota bacterium (assembly GCA_041480785.1). Taxonomy (GTDB): domain Bacteria; phylum Bacteroidota; class Ignavibacteria; order UBA10030; family UBA10030; genus UBA9647. The sequence continues at coordinate 9,747 of JBGPAN010000041.1, forward strand.
GCTAAAGAACAATGATTTGCTGTCTGCCGACCAGGCGGGAATAACCTCGAATGCCAGGTCAGACGTGAAGCGAGTGAAGACCCCCCGAGCAAGTTCTGCAATCCAAATGTCCTGGAGAGCAGGATCGTCGCCGCCGATTTCAACTGCGAGCCGTGTCTGATCGGGCGAAAGCGCTATCTGGCCGTAACGGCCAATATCACCCAGAACTCCGATCTGGTTGCCTTTGCGGTCAAACCAGATGAGTCGCGAACTGGGTGGATCCGGCTCGATATATGCCAGAATGCCATTTTGAGAGATGGTAAACTCTGCATCGCCAAACCTCGTCACTGCGACTCTGGCAATCGGAATTGGATCATTCGCAAGAGTGCGGGAACTCAGGTCAAACGACTGCAGCAAGAGCGATGCGTACCGCGGATACATTAAGTGACCCGTCTGCAAATACTCAACGCGATTGAGAATCTTTCCAATGTACTCACGAGTCTTGCCATCCAGGGAACCCAGATAAAGCCCCGATTTCGGCCGTGCCACCGGGCCGGACACGTAGAGAAAATGTTCCCCGTCCGGCAGAAACGTCGGCTGGACTTGACGTTTCTCACCATTCGCCGTGTCAAGTGGTAGCACTGGTACAACGGCACCCCCTTTTGCGGCAACACGACGGATGCTATTAAGACCTATGCCAAGAAGTATGACATCCTCGCGATTCCAGGCTGCTCCGAAGGAATCGCCTGAACCGAAAGTTACGGGCGATCCGCCTTTAGCATCAACAATCTTCAACAATCCCCCTTGCCGGAATGCGATGCGATCCCCGTCAGGCGACCAGAAAGGTCTGGATGCATCGGCGGTACCCGCAAGGGGCTGAGCGCTCAGAGAGTTGAGAGGCCAGAGATAGATCTGAGTCTTCGCCGTCGAGTCCTTCGCCACAAACAGTAGGCGGGTGCCATCGGGGGAGAGGGCGATATTTCCAAAGATAGAGAGACCCTCGGGAGCGAAAGTGAAGTGAATACGATTCTGTCGAACCGGCCTTTTTTCAAACTGAACATACACCATCAACGAGAGCACCACGATAGCGGCGCCACCAACATACCAAAGGATTTTTCGACTTCTTCGGAGGGGCTTCGCAGCGAGTTGGGGTTGCGAACCACGTTGCGAGGAACCTTTCGAGCATGATCGGAGATCAACCAGCAGCTCATCTATATGCTGGTACCGTTCGGCAGGGATCTTGGAAAGGCACTTCTGCACAATCCACTCCAACTCCATCGGCACGCCGGTCCTCAGCGCTGTCAGCGGCTCTGGCTGGGCATTCGCTATGGAGAACATCAACGCGTCATACTCCCCCTTGAATGGTCGCTGGCCTGTCACCATTTCATACATCACAACACCCAGCGACCAGATGTCTGCCCTTCCATCGAGTGTTTCACCCCAGCTCTGTTCGGGAGACATGTATGCAGCCGTGCCCATCGCAGCGCCTGTCTGGGTCAACACGGTTTGCCCAACAAGTTTTGCCAATCCGAAGTCGAGGATCTTGACCACACCGCCAGTACTGATCAGAACATTGGCAGGTTTGATGTCGCGGTGAATGATCTGATGCTTATGCGCTTCCTCCAGACCCTGGGCGATCTGGATTGCGATATTGAGCGATTCTTCGATCTTCAGCGGCCCCCGCTCGATTTTTGTTTTGAGGGTCTCGCCTTCGTAATGATCCATCACGATGAACGATTGCCCGTCAGCCGTTTCGTCGATATCGTGGAGAGTGCAGATATTGTTGTGCTGAAGAGTTGAAGCGGCTTTCGCTTCACGGATAAAGCGGGTCTTGGCATCAGGGTCTCGTGTCGACTCCGGAGGGAGAAACTTGAGTGCAACGAAGCGATCGAGCTTCGTGTCTTCGGCCTTGTAGACCACTCCCATGCCACCTTGCCCCAAGCGGTCGACAATCCTGTAATGAGATATGGTCTGACCGATCATAGCTCACACCTCCCGCTTTCGCTTCGCTCAGCGGGATCCTCAAAATGGCATCCACTCACCCAAAACGATCGTGGGCCGTTTTGGGACATCCCTCCGCTACCGAGGCGCTCAAGAATCTTGTAGTGCGATATCGTCTGACCGATCATGTCGTAAGACTCGAGCTAAGTCATTTTCTTTCCGAGCGGTTTCCGACCTTCGGAAGCCATCCACAGATCAAATTCATCATTGTCCGTCACGTCAACATTCTCTTTGTCGTATTGCCATCGCTGGGGATTTGCTGCAATGTAATCGCGGATTCGATGCAAGGATTTGTCGTTTCGGATGATATGATCGAAATAATTGCGTTGCCATATGGGGACGCCAGGCATGCCACGTAGTTCATTGATACGTTTGGCCGAATTCATCTTGAACCGACCGATGATTTTCGGCAATAGCATCGCGCGCCGTTCAGCAACGGTTTTTGGTAGGGCCGATTCATGAATCGGCCCTACCGGATCAACAATGACAATAATGCCATGCACGTGATTCAGCATGATTACAAATTCATCCAATTCAATCGCAGAAAAATGATTGGCGAGGGCATTCCAAGATTCCTGAACAATTCCACCAAGCCGGTTCAGATGCATTACACCATTTACTATCTCCCCAAACAAATGCACCCGATCTTTCGTGCACATCGTCACGAAATAGGCTGCCGGTTCCGAATAGTCGTAGTCCATGAGACGGAGGTGCTTTCGTTTTCTCATTCCTCCAACTATCGATGTGCTTGATTGGTTTTCGCGGATGAATTCCTCGCAGGATTCGGGGTCTCGGGTAAGATCAGCCTGAAGAGACATCGGGGCAATGCAGCGGTCAAGGCGGATGTCCTGGGCTTTGTAAACAACTCCCATACCACCACCGGCAAGCTTCTCAAGAATCGTATAGTGTGAGATGGTCGTCCCGATCATGACGACCTCCTCTCCCTAGGAAGACAGCAGCTACAAGGAATGCATCGTCGGTGCGTTGGCAGGAACAAATAACTCCACAAAACTAATGCAGTTCGGTGTCAAAAGCAAATGAAGCCTCCCGACAGGCAAACACTACGAATCAATCGCCCGAACGTGAAAATTAGTCATGTTTTTGGGCACGGGCGTTGGCGTGCTGCCTCACAACAAGAGCTTCTTACCATGCGTCTCAGCTTTGTCAGCTCTCCCGAGGGTGAGCGTCTAAGATGCAAAGAGAAATGCTTCAGGTCTCGAGGCGTTTCTACGAATGCGACAACTACTCATGATTTCTCCATTGCAACATCTGTGATCTTCATACTTGTTACTTTGTACTTGCGACTTTCTATGCCTGCTTGACACTCAAAGCGAAAACCCGTATAGTTTATCCGCAACAACCAAGGGATTGTGACGAACCTCCGGAGTCTGCGCTCTTTGTTCCGCTCTTCGAATCCCGCTCATAGGCGGAATCCTGGGAAGCGGGACATCCGCCATGTTTCATCTTTTGGCGGAGCTGATGCGATGATGGAGGTTTTTTGTTTCCACATGCACCTAAAGCATATTCTCCACAAGATGTAGTCAACGCCCCAGTTATCGGTCGTGCGCGAGGTGTTCTTAACCGCGCGGAAGACGGTCTCCGCGGTCTCATCAATCTGAAGCCAACAATGACCAAAGTTGTCAGTCCACTTCTTATTTCCGCACAGGACATCTCCGTTCGCTTCGGAGATCAGGTCGTCCTCAAGAGTGCGACCCTGAGCATTCATCAAAGCGACAGGATCGGACTGATCGGCAACAACGGCTCTGGAAAAACAACACTGCTGAAGATCATTGCCGGCGTCATGCAAGCCGATTCAGGCTCGATCGAACGACGGCGGGATATTGTCGTGGGGTATCTCTCCCAGGATTTTCAGCTCGATCAGACGAGATCGGTGTATGATAACATCGTGGATGGAGCGCACGATGTTATCGATAGTCTGAGAGAATATGAATCACTGCCGTACACATCGGAAAGGCGTCACCTCCTTGAAGAACAAATCCATCATCGGGATGGATGGAACCTTGAGAACAGAATAGAGACTGCGATGCACTCGTTGAATGTCCCCGAGAAGAATCGTGATGTCCAGACGCTTTCCGGCGGAGAAAAACGGCGCGTGGCGTTATGCAAGGCAATCATAGCGAGACCCGATCTCCTCCTCCTGGACAAACCGACAAACCATCTCGATACCCGCTCTATCGAGTGGATGGAAGAGTTTCTTGCAGCATTCTCCGGGGCGTGTCTCTTTATCACACACGATCGGTATTTTCTGGATTCAATCGCCAACAGGACTGTCGAGCTCTCCAACGGTGTATGCCACCCACACAATGGCAATTACACTGACTTCCTGATTGATAAAACAGAGCGCGAAGCACAGCTCGAGACTGAAGAGAAAAAAAGGGACAGCTTCCTTCGGCGGGAGCTTGATTGGGTCCGCCGGGGCCCCCGAGCCAGAAGAACAAAGGCGAA
>JBGPAN010000042.1:0-13970 GCA_041480785.1 Bacteroidota bacterium
AGGCAGGCGAAAAAATCGCGCAGAGCGGTGATTCAGTAGAAGGACCGATACTACATTTCGAGATCTGGTGGGGCCAGGAAAAACAAAACCCCGAGATCTGGCTCGCAAAACAACGATGAGACACGTGAGCCTTTCGAAGGTATCATAGTCGAACCTCGACACCTTCGAAAGGTTTCTGAAGCCCCCGAAGGTTCATAAGCCCCCAGGAAATGACAAAACCCTCAAGCATCAACGGCCGGGGGTTCCTCCGGCCGCTCCAGCTGACAGCCGTTGTCTTCTTTACCGTTTCAGGCGGACCGTACGGTCTCGAGCCGGTACTGCAATATGTCGGCGGGGGAGTGGCATTGATGCTCATTATCATCACGCCCATCCTCTGGAGCATTCCGGCGATTTTCATGGTGCTCGAACTCAACGGGATGATGCCGATTAATGGCGGCTATTACCAGTGGGTTAAAACCGGTCTTGGGTTGAAGTGGGGGTTCTTTGAAGGGTGGTGGTCGTGGCTCTTCACCTTCACGGATCTGGCAATTTATCCCGTTCTCTTCATTCAGTACCTGAGCTTCTTCTATCCTGAAGTGATTCAATACAAGATTCCGATCTGTCTTGCGATCATCTGGGTATCAGCCGCCATGAATCTCCTGGGAATTCTTCCCGTCGGCAGAAGTTCACTCCTTCTGGGCTTTGGCGTGCTTGTTCCCTTTGCCATACTGTTCGGCGTGGCCATCAGCAAGGGGTTTTCGTTTTCTTTCTCCGGTGTGTCGATGCAGACGAATGGTCTTGGCTTCACGGTCTTTGGCATGGGACTCTATACGGTGATGTGGAATTTCCTCGGGTGGGATAATGCATCGTCGTTCGTTGAGGAGGTCCATCGTCCTGTTCGCTCGTATCTGATTTCCATCATTGCCGCTTTCGTTTTGATCCTTAGTATGTACTTTCTCTCCATCTGGACCGGCGCAATCACCGGAATCGATGCCGGAGTTCTCAAAGCTCAGGGATTTCCATCGCTCGGTCTGCTTGTGGGGGGCTGGTGGCTTGGCGCCGTTCTCTCGTTCGGCGGAATGGCAAGCGCTCTCGGTCTTTCTCTTTCGATTCTCCTCGCCATCTCCCGCGTCCCCAAAGCGATGGCGGATGATGGATTGCTCTCCCCGGCATTAAGCAAGATTCATCCGAAACATAACGTTCCGCATATCTCGATCATCGTCTGTGCGCTCGTTGTCAGCGGAATGATCTTCTGGGAGTTCGGCGACCTGCTCATCATCGACGTGACACTCTATGGAGCCGCGCTCTTCCTTGAGTTTGTCGCATTGATCGTTCTTCGCATCACAAAACCCGCCGCTGAGCGTCCCTTCCGGGTACCGCTCAATGTTCCAGGTCTTGTCGCGATGACAGTTTTGCCTGTGGCGTGTCTTGTCGTGGCGCTCGCTGCGGCGTTGTCCGAGGTGAGTATCTACACCAACGCGACGCTGTTTGCGATTGCCGCAGTTGCGACAGCTCCGATCGCGTGGTTCTTTCTGAAACCGAAAGGTCAAATGGCAAGCGGTGCTTCAGCCGTCGACGATTCGATTTCAGGCTGATTCAAAGTTTGTTGACTGGTTCTGATTTCCTTCCGCACCGACATGCATGAACTTCATGGTGTCTGTTTGTAGTGTTCACAGTATCCGAGGAACAGCCTATGCGTATCGATCGTATCGAACTTCGTCATACAAAAATGGAACTCGTCTCTCCGTTTGAAACATCCCTTGGTGTTGAACTCTACGAGGAACACATTATTGTTCGGGTTGACGGAGGCGGGGTGACTGGTTGGGGTGAGTGTGTCGTGGAGCCTACACCATCGTACTCCTATGAAACACTGCAGACGGCATGGCATGTGCTCCGCGACTTCGTGATCCCAGCTCTTATCGGGAAGGACATCCCGAACATGGAAGATGCGCTGGCAAAAATCGCCTGGGTTCGCGGCCATCGGATGGCTCGGGCAGGGGTGGAGGCAGCGTTGTCGGACGCATTGGCGAAAGCGAAAGGTATTTCACTTTCTCAGTTCCTGGGAGGGACACGCAAACGCATCAACGTTGGTGTGAGTGTCGGACTTCAATCTTCACCTGCGCGATTGGTAGAGGTCATTGCAGAGTATTTGCAGGATGGTTACAAGCGCATCAAAATCAAAATCGCGCCCGGGCGGGATCTTGATCTGGTCGTGGCAGTACGAAAAGCGCATCCGGATATCCAATTGCAGGTGGATGCAAACTCGGCGTATACGTTGAAGGACATCGATATGCTTCGTGCACTCGATGAATTCAACCTTCAGCTCATCGAGCAACCGCTGGGATATGATGACATCTACGACCACTCCATCCTGGCAAGGGAATTGAAAACACCCATCTGCCTTGATGAAAGTATCTACAATGTATCCGATACGAAAGCCGCGTTGGAACTGGGCAGCTGCCGAATCATCAATATCAAACCGGGACGCGTCGGCGGGTACACCGAGTCGAAGAAGATTCACGACTTCTGTGCCTCAAAGAACGTCCCCGTGTGGCACGGCGGGATGGACGAATCCGGTATCGGCCGCGCAGGAAATGTGGCACTCGCTTCCCTTCCAAACTTTGTTCTCCCCGGAGATATTTCCGCAAGCAGGCGCTATTACAAAGAGGATATTGTCGATCCCACCTTCGAAGTCGATACAAACGGCACGATGGCTGTGCCTACAAAACCAGGCGTTGGAGTTGAGGTGCTGATGGACCGGTTGGAGCGAGTGACAGCGCGACGGGAGGAATTCAAACCATAAGGGGCTCCGAGTCCTTCCTTGGAGCTATACATGAGGAGACCGATCCATCTCTAGTTCTTGCCTTCCCTTTCCCTCCGCTGTCCGGCAGAATTGACAACCTGCCTTGGCAGACGTTTCTCGACGTAACGCGTTCATTGCTATTTCTAGGAATTCTTGCCAATCAGCAGAGAAAAATCTTCTTGACAATCAGGGCCTTTACCTGTAACCTTGGCATACCTAGTATACCAGGTTCTCCTTTATGCCCATCGATGTGCAGGATTCTACTCCGCTCTATCAGCAAATCGTCGATGATATCAAGTCGAAGATTGCCGCGAAGGAGCTCAAGGCCGGCGACCAGCTGGGCTCTCATGCCGAATTATCGTCCGTCTATCACGTCAGCCTCATTACGGTAAAAAAAGCACTCGCAACGCTCATCAATGACGGTGTTGTCTTCAGCCGTGTCGGCAAAGGTACGTACGTTGCACAGCATACGACGGACGCGCGCCAAAACGGACATCCCACCATCGGGCTTGTCATTCAGGATATTCGCAGTCCATTCTTTTCACGCGTGATGCACAGCGTGGAAGATGCTGCCTATGAACTTGGGTATCATGTTCTTGTCTCCAACTCATCAGGTAAAGCGGAAAAAGAAGAAGCACAGATTGCCCGGTTTCGGGAATTCGGCGTCAAAGGAATGATCATTGCATCCATGAGTCACAAATATCATGCTACGCCGACGATCCGCAAGATGCTGCATCAAGGATTTCCTTTCGCGATGGTTTCCTACATCGCTGATGACGACATTCCCTTTGTCGGTAGCGACCACGAACAAGGCGGGTACCTGGCGACAGAGTATCTTGTGAAACAGAGATATCAGAGAATCGGATACATCAATGGCGAGCCGGGAAATATGGTCGGGGAGTTGCGTCGACACGGGTATGAAAAGGCTCTCAAAGCTTATGGCCGGCGCGTTGACAAACGCCTGCAGTTCCATCTTCGGATGAGGGGGGAAAAGCACGACTATCAGTCAGGCTATGAGATCGGAAAGAAATTTCGAACGCTCTCTATGAAACCCGACGCCGTCTTTGTGTACAACGACCTCTCTGCCCTCGGATTTGAAGACGCGATTCTCGAGCAGGGTCTGCAAATTCCCGAGGACGTTGCGATTGTGGGTTTCGATGATATCGATCGCGGAGAATATGCTCCGGTTCGTCTTTCCACAGTCCGCCAGCCCACCAGCATGATCGGAAAAGAAGCTGTGGACCTTCTCCTGCAGTTGATGCAGGGAAAGAAGGCGAGCATCCGCCGCGTTCTGAAGACCGAGCTTGTCATCAGGGAGTCTTCCGGAAAGAAAACAAGTGCTCGAGGCAGCAACCGTTTGCCAAAATCCATTGCTCGTCAAGAACTGTGAACGCATGCTTCGTGACAGGAGATCAGCACTCTTTCGCATTTGAAGCTATTCTCGGGTTCCGACATACACTGCAAAACGGAGGCAAAACAGATGAATGAACTGTCAAATAAAGTAGCACTGGTGAGTGGGGGTGCACGCGATATCGGTCGTGCGGTGTCGCTCAAACTCGCCGCCGAGGGCGCGTCGGTGCTCGTTAACTACTTCGATAATGCAAACGATGCCGCCGAAACCGTTCGGATGATCGCGGAAGCGGGAGGCAAAGCGATTGCCGTCCAGGCTGACGCAACAAAGGCTGGCGAAATCCACAAGCTTGTGATGAAGTGCCGGGAGGCCTTCGGACAGGACATCCACATTCTGGTGAATGTCGCCGGAGGACTCATGGGCCGAAAGAAAATGGATGAAATGGATGAGGGCTTCTGGGATGCAGTCATAAACGTGAACCTCAAGAGCGCCTTCCTGGTGACGAAAGCAGTTCTTCCCTACATGCCCGACGGAGGCGCAATTGTCAACTTCTCATCCCAGGCAGCACGTGATGGCGGAGGATTTGGAGCAATCGCCTATGCCACAGCGAAGGGGGGAGTGCTCACATTTACGCGTGGCCTAGCAAAGGAACTTGGCCCGCGGAGAATTCGCGTAAATTGTGTGTCGCCCGGAATGATCAACACAACATTTCACAACACGTTTACAAAGCTGGAAGTGCGACAGAAGGTTGCAGGTATGACGCCGCTTGGGCGGGAAGGAGAGGCGAGTGAGGTGGCGGATCTCGTGCTATATCTCGTTTCGGCGAGATCGTCTTTTATCAACGGTGAGTCAGTTGAAATCAACGGAGGTACCTACTTTGTGTGAGATGAGCCTGTGAACACTCTTCGAGCACGTCAAAGTTCGGCCAGTCGGCGGGATGCCATATGCGTGATCGGTTTGGCGTTCCTCCTCTGTGTCGTTTGGAAGGCCGATGGCCAAACGCAATTGAAGCGGCCGCGTATGCTGTTGTCCGCCTCCGATGTGCAACTCGCACGGGAGAGCATGGGGAAGTACGCTTTTTTCGACCAGGCGCTTGACAGGACGAAGAAAATGGTAGATCAGGCGCTTAGTCGCCAGATTGATGTGCCGGTTCCGAAGGATGCCGGAGGATACACACACGAGAAGCACAAACAGAACTACAAAGAGATGCAGGCAGCTGGTGTTTTGTTTCAAGCTACGCAGGAGGAGCGCTATGCAGCATTCGTTCGTGACATGTTGCTGAGGTATGCTGCATTGTATCCAACGCTTGGTAAACACCCGATGACAGCTTCAGCGGAATATGGAAGACTCTTCTGGCAGACTCTCAACGAAACAGTGTGGATGGTGCATGTCGCTCAGGCGTATGACTGCATTTATGACTGGCTCAAGCCAGCAGATCGGCAGGTCATCGAAACCCAACTTCTCCGCCCCATGGCCTCGTTCTTCACAGTTGAGCATGCGGCGACGATAGACCGAATTCATAACCATGGTACCTGGATGGTAGCTGCGGTAGGCATGGTCGGCTATGCTCTCAACGACAAGGGTCTGGTCGACATGGCCCTGTACGGAACAAAGAAAGACAAGAAATCCGGCTTCTTGCGGCAAATGGATCTGCTCTTTTCCCCCGACGGCTACTACACCGAAGGAGCGTACTACGCCCGGTATGCGATCATGCCATTCGTTTTGTTCGCACAGGCAATCGAGAACAACCAGCCCGAGCTGCGAATCTTCGAGTACCGCGATCAGATTCTGAAGAAGGCGCTCTCTTCAGCTCTTCAACTCACCGACGTGAATGGAAGATACATCCCGATCAACGATGCTCTGAAAGAGATGAGCATCCTTTCGCCGGAGTCAGTGCTCGCGACCGATATTACGTTTCAACGCTATGGTGGGGAGAAAGGACTTCTCGGAATCGCTCAGAAGCAAGGGAGCGTGAGTTTGGATGGGGCTGGACTCTCCGTTGCGCAGGCGCTGCAAGAAGGAAAGGGCCAATTCGAATTTCCGTACGAGAGCGTGGAGTTCACCGACGGTGCCAGGGGTGATGAAGGCGGAATCGGCATTCTTCGGTCAGGTCCTGTCAGCGATCAGTCGATGCTCGTGATGAAGTACACAGCGCAGGGAATGGGGCATGGTCACTACGACAAGCTGGGGATCCTTTTCTATGATCAAGGACGAGAGATTATTCAGGACTATGGGGCGGCACGGTTCATCAATGTCGAACCGAAGTATGGCGGTCGATACCTCCCCGAGAATGAAACCTGGGCCAAACAAACCATCGGTCACAACACCGTCACTGTTGACGGCAAGTCACACTACGGCGGTATATACAAAGTCGCCCAGCAAAACCACGCTGACCGACATTTCTTTGCTGCGTCCGATCCAAACCTCCAGGTTATGAGTGGAAAGGCAGAAGGCGTCTACAAAGATGTCTCCCTGCAGAGGACAATGGCGATGGTGCGTGATAACACCATGCCAAAGCCGGTCATCATCGATGTGTTTCGAATTGAGTCCCAGAAGGAGCATCAATACGACCTCCCGTTCTATTATATGGGTCACCTTGTGTTTACCAATGTTCCCTACAAGGCCTGTGATTCTGTGCGGACAAAACTGGGACCATCAGAAGGCTATCAACATCTCTGGAAAGAAGCAGAGGGAAAGGCAGCGGGAACAGCAACCGTGACCTGGCTGAATGGTGGGAGGTACTATTCGCTCATCAATGCTGCCGATAGTTCAACCGATGTTCTGTTCACGCGTATTGGTGCCAGCGATCCGAACTTCAATCTACGGAACGAACCGGCTGTGATCCTCCGCAAAAATGCGGCATCGACAATATTCGCGACAGTTCTGGAATCTCATGGGACATTCGATCCGGTGGAAGAGATTTCATTCGGCGCTTCGGGAAGGGTGAAAGAAGTAAAAGTCCTTGCATCGACATCGGAAGCTACGGTTATCGAAATCAACGGTACGGGATCACTGCACTGGGTCTTCGCCACGATCAACGGTGAGGCCTCAACGGAGGCATCGCACTCCATCACCGTTGGAGGAAAGACGTTTTCGTGGAAAGGAAACTATTATCTCTGGAAGAACTAATCACTTGAAGGGAAAGCCATGCTGAATCGGAGTAGCGTTTTTGTAGAGAGTGGAAAACTAACCTGGGAAACAGTTGGCGATGGTGTTCAACGACAGATTCTTGGCCACGACCCCCAACTCATGATGGTATGCGTGAAGTTCAACAAAGGATCAATCGGATCAGTGCATCGACACCCCCACCGGCAGGTCACATTCGTGGAGCGCGGGTTATTCGAAGTGCGGATAGGAAACGAGAAGAAAGTCTTGAAGAGCGGGGATTGCTTTTTCGTTCCACCCAACGTTGATCATGGGGTTATTGCGCTGGAAGTTGGCACGCTGGTCGACGTGTTTACTCCGACGCGCGAGGATTTTCTCGCACAGAAGTAGATTGATGTTCTATCAGCAACCGGATTTCTCAAGAACAACACGGCAGCGATGAAAACAGTACGTGGCTTGCGATGGTGTATTATCGGATTGGTGGCGGCTGCAACCGTCATCAACTACATCGATAGAAGTTCTCTGGCGATTATGTGGCCCGACATATCGAGGGAACTGGAGCTTTCGAAGGAGCACTATGCGGCGGTTCTCTCGTTTTTCATGGTAGCATATGCGGTGAGCCACAGCCTGTCGGGGAGAGTGTACGATGTTGTTGGAACACGCATTGGCTTTGTTCTTTCCATTACCATCTGGTCGATTGCCGCTGGCTTGCACAGCATCGCACGAGGGTTATCAAGTCTGGGTATCTTCCGCGCGTTACTCGGTTTCGGTGAAGCCGGCAACTGGCCGGGGGCAACGAAGACGAGCGCGGAGTGGTTCCCTGTTCACGAACGTGCGTTCGCGCAGGGGATCTTCAATGCTGGTGCTTCGGTAGGCGCTGTGATTTCCGCGCCTCTCGTGGCATTGCTCTATGCATTGCTTGGCTGGCGCGCAACGTTTATCGTGATCGGGTCACTCGGGATACTCTGGATTCTCCCCTGGTGGATCATGAACAGATCTGGAATCCTGACTCATCCCTGGTTGGGCGACGAGGAGCGACAGCTCATTGCTGCCGGTCAGAAATCGGCTGAAGACGAACATGTTCAAAGCGATCGACTCCTTGGTTGGGGAGAACTGCTCGGATACAAGCAATCATGGTCTGTGGTCGTCTCGCGGCTTTTCCTGGATCCCATCTGGTGGTTGTTTGTCAGTTGGTTGCCCATTTACCTCGCGGAACGGTTTGGTTTTGACATCAAGCAGATTGGACTTTTTGCGTGGGTGCCGTACGTCGGAGCAGCGGTTGGGAGCCTGCTGGGAGGTTGGAGCTCGGGCTGGCTTATCAGGCGGGGTTGGAGCGTGAATAAGGCTCGCAAATGGACCATCGCCGCCGGTGGCATCATCATGGTGCCGGCGCTCCTCCTGACGGCCTCTGCAAGCACGCCGCTTGTGGCCGTTCTTCTGATTGCCGTGATCCTGTTCGGCTTTCAGGTAAGTATCAACAATATCCAGACGCTGCCGAGTGATTTCTTCACAGGAAAATCGGTTGGCACGCTCGCCGGCCTAGGTGGAACGAGTGCCACCGTCGGGGTCCTCATCACCATATGGTTGGTGCCCATCCTGACCACGGTGAGTTATGTCCCATTCTTCTTGCTGGGAGCATCGCTGGTCCCGCTTGGTGTTCTTGCCATCTTTGTGTTTGGCGGAGAAATCAAGAGAGTGGAGTTGAAAGCAAAACCGAATTAGTGTTCTCAAGTGCGTGCTTAACGAGTTCAGACAATCACAAAGAAGGATTCTGTATGAAGAATACATTTGACCTTACAGGCAAAGTAGCGATTGTGACGGGGGGCTTTCAGGGATTGGGACGCGGGATGGCTATCGGTCTGGCTGAAGCGGGTGCGGATGTTGTGCTTGTCGATCGCACAGAAGCGCTCGAGACGGCTGGTGTCATTCACTCGTTGGGGCGCAAATCTCTGACGGTCGCAGCAGACTTGATGTCGATTGAGCCTATTCCAGCCATCGTACAGCGGACCATCGAAACCTTCGGCAAAGTTGATATCCTCATCAACAACGCCGGCACGATTCGGCGCACACCAGCAATCGACTACTCGGAAAAAGACTGGGATGAAGTCATGGCGGTCAACTCAAAGACTGTGTTCTTTTTCAGTCAGGCTGTTGCACGGGACATGATGAAACGAAAATCCGGAAAGATCATCAACATCGCTTCGCTGCTGAGTTTCCAGGGAGGGATCATCGTTCCCGCGTATGCAGCAAGCAAAGGAGCCGTCGCGCAGGTGACAAAAGCACTCGCGAATGAGTGGGCAGCGCACGGAATCAATGTCAACGCCATTGCGCCGGGATACATGGCAACGGACAACACAAAGGCATTGCGCGCGGATCCTGTTCGCTCGAAAGCGATTCTCGATCGGATCCCGGCTGGCCGATGGGGAACCCCCGAAGATTTGGCTGGAGTGGCAGTGTTTCTCGCATCATCAGCTTCTGACTACGTGAACGGCCATGTGCTCGTCGTTGATGGTGCGTGGCTGGCGCGCTGAACCGAGGTCTTATCAAAAGGAAACACGAATGACAAAACGGCTCTTCATTCTCCTGACAAGCGTCCTCTGTTCGACGATGGGCGCGTTGGCCCAATCGGAAGGGGATGTCATCATCAACGAGATCGGCAACAGCGGTACGAAAAAAGATGCCTACACAGGCGGAGATTTTGTGGAACTTCTCGTTCTCAAACCGGAAGGCGTCAAACTTTCTGGCTGGTATCTGACCGACCTATCTACGCTCACAGGCACTGCAAAAGAGACTGAGGGTCGCGTGCGGTTCTCGGATGCCGAAGGCTCGGTTTTTCGGCAGGTCATTCCTCAAGGGACGTACATCCTCGTTTGGTTGAGCAGCAAGGATTCAGTGGCGGATGTTGCGAAGCAGCAGGAAGACGTCGCACTCAACGATGGCAACAATCGCATCGTCGTTTTTGCCTACGATTCGCCTAAGCACATGGATGGTCAACAAGGGTACATCAATCTGACAGGCAAAGACAATCTTGTCCTGCTAAAGTCATGGAGCCGGGATGGTGCCATTGATGCGGTCGTGTGGGGTGGTACATCGAAGTGGACCGGTTGTCAGGCGACAGAGCTTCCAGTTGAGGCTCTGGCGAACGGGGCGGTGGCGTGCTTTGTCCCCAGAGCAAAGACAGTACCAGATTTCAAAGACAACGCAGATACGAAATGTTGGAAGAGCAGCACAAATGCAAACGATGCCACACCGGGGCGGACAAACAAAGGCGTCGATGATTCCATCCTCATTCCGAAGAAAGAATGAGAGTGAACCAAAACGCAAAACAATTTGTGAAATATCAGTAAACCTACATACATCCTCAAATAATGGAGGCTACATGAAAACCATCACAACGTTTTTGTTCATCTTGTGTGTGCTCGTCCTGGTCGGACTAACAGCGCAGGCAGGAGAAATCAAGTCGGCGGGTGCAAAAGGAAACTGGAGCGCCCCGACAACCTGGGTCGGCGGAGCTGTTCCGACTGCAGCCGACAACGTCACAATCGTCGATGGCGACACAGTTACACTTGACACTAAAAATATTGTCTGCACCAACCTGACAATTGGAGGAGGCGCTTCTGGCGTTCTACAAACTTCAAAAACCGATACCGTTGCCATGGTAATCAGTGGAGACATTCTTATCAAAACAGGCGGAGTGTTCAGAGTCCAGACCAACTCGTTGACAGCCACTATTGGCATTGCCCACAGGCTTGATTTGGGAGGCAGTCTGACAAACAGCGGGGGAACGCTTGATTTCAGGACGGGCTCCGCCGGCAGCACGTTGGCCGTCCTCAACATGACATTGTCTGGAACAAAAGTCTCCACGCTGAATTGCCCGTATGTGAGTTCGTCAAACGGAGAATTCAACAATATCACCATCAACAGGACACTCCCTGGCAAGGTCGTCCTGGCGAGCGATATCATAACAGCAGGAGGATCTTCGACGGGGCTTACGACGGCGAACAGCGGCATCAATTTCAATAGTGGTATCGTTGAAACCGGCGATTTCAAGCTCGTCTATCAGGGAACAACGGCTGCACAGGTCACTGGTGGCTCATCAGCGAGCTATATCATCGGGAATTTCGGGCGTGGCATGTCGTCGTCCGGCGGGTCCTCAAAGGACTTCATCGTCGGGGATGCAGATGGTTATAAACCGTTGAACGTTCGGTCGACTACCTCGGGATCTGCAACGGGCCACCTTACCATCGTGAAGTGCTTGAGAGGGAATGCCAACAGCGGTTCGAGCACCTTTACAGGTGGTATTGACAAGGTATCGGCAGTTCGGTATTACAGTGTGTCCTATGGCAACGTGACCGGTACCAGCGTTGCTCCAAACATGAGCTATGACCGGTTCCGAGTCACTTATGGTGCCGACGACGGAGTGACGGCGAACAATACGGATCTTCGGGTTGGATACTCTACGAACAATCGTGCAACGTGGAATGGTGTTCCTATCACAACGCCGGACACGACGCGCCTCCCCGGACAGACCGGTGATAATGCACTTGCCTCGGCCATCAGTATCAACAATGGTGAGTCCTTCTTTGTCGCGCTTGCCCGTGCCACAGGCACGACGACAAACTCGCTCGTCTACACCCCCCCAACAAGTGTTGAAGGGGTTTCCAATGTCCCCACATCGTTTGCTCTCGAACAGAACTACCCAAATCCGTTCAATCCTTCCACAACGATCAAATTCCAAATCGCGAAAGCAGGCTTCGCCACGCTCAAAGTATTCGACATGCTCGGAAGGGAAGTCACTACTCTCGTTAGTCAAGTGCTGGATGCGGGGACCTACCAATCGAAGTGGGATGCATCGGGATACGCGAGCGGCATGTATCTCTATACACTGCAACAAGGTAATTCAGTTGAAACACGCAAACTTATGTTGGTGAAGTAATCGCCGGATTGCAGGGGCTGAGGATTCTTCCTCAGCCCCTGATTCTGAAGTATTATATCGGGTAGACAGATGATGAACGTTCGTTTTGGATTGTCCAGGGCAGTAGCCGCAGGGTTCCTGCTGTTTCACCTCTCGCTCTGCAACGCGCAAACAGCATTACCGAGGGTTTTTCTTCTTGACCCGGCAACGATGGTGAAAACACGAGCAGCATGTCTCGCCAATGATGCAGCAGTCCGACCTGCCCTACAGCGTCTTGTGAAGGACGCGGAAAAACTTCTGAATGCGCCCCCGGTGAGCGTGATGGAGAAGACTCAACTTCCTCCAAGTGGAGACATGCACGACTACATGAGTCTTGGACGGTATTACTGGCCTGATCCGAAGAAGCCGGACGGCCTGCCGTACATCAGCCGCGATGGTGAGACAAATCCTGAAATTAACACCATTCCAGACCATGGAAATCTTGGCCAGATGGTGAGTGTCGTCCAGACGCTTGCCGTCGCATATTATCTGACCGGCACCGAATCGTACGCACAACATGCGGCGAGGTTTATCCGGACCTGGTTTCTTGACACAGCAACAAGGATGAACCCAAACCTGAACTTCGCCCAGGGTGTGAAAGGATTGGATGTCGGGCGGTCCTGGGGACTCATCGATTCGCGCGGTCTTGCTCAGGTGGTTGACGGCATCGGACTACTGGAAGGATATAAAGGATGGAGGGCCGAAGACCAGAAGAGTATGATGCAATGGTTCAGTCAGTACCTGGAGTGGCTGCTGACGAGCAAAAATGGTTTAGGCGAGTCTCGGGCGGAAAATAACCATGGTGTGTTCTATGATGTCCAGGCTGGTACGATAGCGATGTTTGTCGGCAAGACGGATGTCGCTCGCCGCATTGTTGAGGAAGCAAAGGAAAAACGGATTGGGAGACAAATTGAGCCTGACGGGAGTCAGCCTCGTGAGCTGGCTAGAACAACCTCTCAAGGTTACGTCCGGTTCAACCTGGAAGCATTCTTCTTGTTGGCAAATCTGAGCGCCAACATAGGGGTCGATCTGTGGAACTATCGAACTGAGGATGGAAGGAGCATTCGCCTGGCGCTGGACTGGGTCTTGCCGTTCATTCGAGGGGAAAAGGAGTGGGCGCACAAGCAGATCAAGAAATTTGATACCGCGGAGTACTATCCGCTTCTGCTTCAAACTTCGGTCCAGTTCAACGATCCGTCTTATGCAGAACTCGCCTGGAAACTAAAGGGTGCTCAAGGATTATCGGACCGCATTCATCTCCTGTTCGGGAAATAGCAGACCATATGGTGATTGTTCGTTCATCGCTACGTTTCCTTTTTGTCGTCACGCTGCTGATCGTGTCTGCGGTCTTCGTTCCGTTGTGGGCGCAGACGTGGCAGTCGAAGATTGTCCGGATCATCGGGGCTTCTGGAAAACTGGAATACACCGTTGACAATGAAGGGAATCGAATCCCAGATTTTAGTTATGCAGGCTATAAGAGTGGCGCTGTTCCGATTCCCATGATCGCTATTGTGGATTCTGTGAGTCCGGTTGCCGGTGACAATACATCAAATATCCAGAATGCCATCGATAGAGTTGCGAAACGCCCCCTTGATCCGAATGGTTTTCGGGGTGCTCTGCTTATGAAGGCAGGGAGATATCGAGTCTCCGGAACATTGCTCCTCAACGCTTCAGGACTGGTTTTGCGTGGTGTTGGGGAGGGAAGTGATTCTCTGACCAACACCATTGTTTATGCAACAAATGACAGCACGCATCAACCAACGGTACTAGTTGTGGGG
>JBGPAN010000043.1:0-13842 GCA_041480785.1 Bacteroidota bacterium
ATCGAGAATAAGGTCGACGCGACCGCGCAGATCATCGTAGATGTGGCTTGCTGCTGTTGGACTTGGCCTGCCGGAGAGGTTCGCACTTGGGCCGACGATGCCTTCGCCAAACGCCCGAATCAGGGCAAGAGCCACCGGATGGCCCGGCATTCGAACGGCAACAGTATCAAGACCGCCAGTAACAAGATCCGAAACGAGAATTGTCCGCTTCATCACGAGGGTGAGAGGGCCTGGCCAGAAGGCCTCGCCGAGGGTCTTCCCTGTGTCAGGAATCTCGTCCACGATGTCATCGAGCTGCTTTGTACCCGCGACATGAACGATCAACGGATTGTCGGAGGGACGACCCTTCACGTCGAAGACACTCTTGATGGCATCCAGGTTAAGGACATCTGCTCCGAGGCCATAGACAGTTTCCGTCGGGAATGCAACGAGTCCCCCCTTGCGCAAAACGGCGGCTGCCTGTTCGATTGCTTCAGGATCTGGATCCGTCGGTGATACGGCGAGTATTTTCGTTTCTGCCAAGGAGGACTTTCTGTCAGTTCAGTTTTGTCGTCACCAGGATGACACCACCAACATGTGCCGATCCAAGCACCCTGGTCGCGTCATTTGCTTCCAGGAAACGGATTTCCTTGATCTCGCGGACCAGGATATCGCGCAAAGATTCAACTTCCCCATAGAATACGCCGTTCACATAGACGACCGGTCGTGTATCCGGCTGGTCTGCATCTCGTAGCGCCCTTCGTTGAGCACCTGCCAGAAATGCCGGTCTTCTGATCTGAATGGCATCATATGCCGTGAGTGCCGTCGTTTTCGATATTTCCTCGGCCGTCAATATCTCACGCGTTGACACTATTCCGCCTGCCTGCGAAGATGCACAGCCAGCCATGAGGAGCACAACAAGCCCAATCGCGACTGCAACCCAAGCCTGCCCTGCAATCCGATTACGCGCATCATGAGGAGAGAGCTGCATGCGTATCAATAATATAGTCAAAATTGGGTACACAGTTAATGGTGATGTCGCATGGACCTTCGAGATTTTGCCAAACTCATCATCTGACAGACTTCATTTCGATCTCTTGAATTCCGCAAATCCTTCCCAGCTCAGACTATCAACTTTTCCATCGGCACCGATGGTGAACACAATCGTGTCCTCTCCGAGCGTCCTATCCTTCCACGTTATCTCAAACGTATCATAGTGCCAATGTTCCATCACCCCTTCATAGCTGGTAGACAGCTGCACCGCAAGCTTCCCGTCCTGAAGATGGACGCTCACCTTGCCATACAATTCGTTTTCATACGTACCTGCGTACTTGTCGAGAGCAAGGGAGGGTTTCGTCCCTGAGACGCGCGCCTCGATTCTCTTCTTCTGTGCGGCTTTCGACTTCGCCTCTGCCTCGTTGGCAGTTGTTCGGAGCTCAGCACTCCAATCACGCTCAGTACCGCCGAGTAATCGGTCGAGAATCCAGTAGCCGATCGATTCGTGCAGACTCTCATTCGGGGAGTTCTGGATAATGACAAATCCAAACTGTTCTTCCGGAATGAAGAGGACACGCGTTCGCATGTAGTTGAGCGAGCCTGTGTGGAGAACGACTTTCCGTCCGAGATAGTCCTGCAGGAACCAGCCCAAACCATACGACCGGAAGTGCATTGAGGGCTTCAATGCCGCATCAGCGGAGTCAATTCGTATGACTGTCTGCGACGATTGCATCTCCCTCATCACGCTGGTGCTCAGAAGCCGTTTGTTGGCGTAGACTCCGTTGGCAAGGTTCAGCCGAACCCATTGAGCCATATCCATCACGCTCGAATTCACCGCACCTGCCCCACCGATGTTATCGTAATTCTCCCAATTGACCGGCTGAATGACATCATCGATCCGATAGTGCGGAGAAGCAACGTCATCTTTCCCCTGAAGGGCGGATACGGAAGTACTGCTGCGCGACATTCCGAGAGGCTTGAAAAGATGCTCTGTGATGAATTCATCCCAGCTACTGCCTGTAACGGCTGGAACAATTTCCCCGGCGGCGATGAACATCGTATTCTGATATCCGTATCGGCTCCGGAAGCTCCATGCGGGTTTCAGGAGACGAACCCTATGAAGGATTTCCTCGCGGCTGAACGGCGATATGGACCACAGGCCATCTCCTCGTTCCAATCCGCTCCGGTGACACAGGAGGTCTCGTACAGTGAGTTCTCTCGTCACGTAAGGGTCATACAACTGAAACCACGGAATATATTTGGTGACGGGATCGTCCCATTTCAGCTTTCCTTCGTCCACCAGCATGGCCAGGCATGCGACTGTCATCGCTTTGGTGGTTGAGGCGATCGCGAAAATCGTATTGGGTGTAACCGGAGCGTTTTCTCCCAGTTTTCGTACCCCGTAACCCTTTGCGAAAATGATTGAATCATTCTTCACAATGGCGAGCGCAAGGCCTGGCGTCTGCCATTCTTTCATCGACTTCAGAATG
Organism: Bacteroidota bacterium; assembly: GCA_041480785.1. Lineage (GTDB taxonomy): Bacteria > Bacteroidota > Ignavibacteria > UBA10030 > UBA10030 > UBA9647. The sequence goes on from JBGPAN010000043.1 coordinate 2,466, forward strand.
TAGGCATTCAACCCATTGAATGGCTCTGGCTGAGCGAACAGGCCAGACGACACTACGCACAAGAGTACAAAGATGGCGATCCGGCGAATCCGTCCTATCCCGGACTTCATATGATTCTCCTTTTTCATGACACCATGGTCATTGGAGGCTTACCGCCTGCCTAATGACTGGCCTTCTCAAATAGATGACCATGCCGACAGATGGGATGATCCAGAGAACAAATCCAAGCACGATTGTAAAGAAACCGAGCGGGTTGATGAAGGAGTACTGACTCCCCCCTGTCCCCCGCATAACCATCGACAACGTATCCTGCATGTTTTTCCAGATCAGGAAGCTGAGCGCGGTATCGACAAAGGCATTGAAGATGCCAACCCAGCAAACAATCTCAAGAGCCTTGCGTCCCCAGGCCCGGAGCCTGACGAATTGTATCCCGGCAACAAGAGCAAATCCGAAGAATGCGATACCATACCATGTCCAAAAGCGACTATAACTGTAAAGGTCCATCACCTTTTTCATCCCTTGAGGGACGTACTGGCTCAGCATCGACGAGTCTAGGTTGAAGCTATCGAGCGAATTGAAGCTGAGCAGACTCATGGCATCGACTGCGATCATGATGACGGACGCCATGATGGTCGACCATCCGATGACTGGGATGGAGTGCGGTCTGGGGACGGGGGTTGTAGTTTGCATAGAGTTCTCCGGTGACTGCATCAACGCGAGTGTTGAGTCTCAAGTTCGACGAAACCCGGGTTGGGGAAAAAGGCAAGTGGAACGCGCGGACAACAAGCGCCGAAAGAAACTTAGCGAACAGCCGTCCGAAAAGCAACCCTAGAGGATCTGAGCCACACCGAATGTCAGGAACAAACCGCGCGGCTCGACGAATCGGTACGAAACGTCGAGACGAAAGAATGATAAGATCCGACTTACACCTACACCGGCCTCCGAGTACCAGCCATCGGTCGTTTTGCCAAACGGAAGGATCGAGGAACTCCATGTCTGTGCAACGGTTCCGTGAAGAATCAGCTCAATGCTGTTCCTGTAGAGGTAGGGTATGTTCAGAAGGAGGAATGGTGTGCTTCGGAAATTGTGCTCAACCGACAGAGAGACAAAACGATCCCCTGCGAATTCCTTCACATTGCCGGTACGGAGCACGCCAAGCGGACCGAGAGCGTCGTATCGCGACTCCAGACTGAAGACGCGCTGCGGAGGAAGAGTGCCGCTTGATGTCCCGGCAGTGAGTTTGATGTTCAGGGTCGGGGGGAAAAGAAGTCTGGAAGAAAAGGTTGTGATTCGAGCCTCGCCGCGGAAGATTGCTCTGGTAAAATCGAAACTGCTCGCAAGAAGTCCCGGACTGGAATGCTCTACTTCGAGCTCAGCAGAATTCTGGGTCACGAGACCAAACGGCACGGGCTCATCACCGAAACGGAGAATGGCCTTGACGTTTCTCATCACTCCTTCAGCAATCGCAGGATTCTGGCGAAACGCCTTGCTCCGTTCAAAGATGCTGAAGTCGGTTGTGTTCGTCGCCGTCCTCTGATCCTCGTTCTGATACTCGAGTTGAAGGGAGAGTCGGTTGAGAGGTCGCGCCTGGAAGGCCCCGCGCCATCCATTCGCATAAAAATAGTCCCGATAGTCGCTCTTGTTCGAAACCGCAGCGAACGCAATCACTAGGGGATCGTAATACTCCTCATCGGGAATATTGGAAAACCCTCGGTACCCTTCAACTTCGAATCTGTAATGCCGCCCCGGGTCAACGTACCTGGCAGCCCCCAGGGAATATTTCCCTCTCTTGTCCGAAAATCCGTATCCCAGCGATCCGGAGAATGTGAACCCGCCAATGATGCTGTCCCTGGAGCCCCTGAGTCCGAGGAACAATCCTTCCGCTCTGTTGTATCGAATTCTTCCATAGCCAAGAGTGTTGAAAAGGGATGATGAAAGTCCGGCGAGCGGCCCCGATGGTTTGAATTGTTTGTCGAGCGTTTGTGTGCTGTCGAGAACTTTGTAGGCTTTCTGTTCTTCCTGCGTCAGCGGCAGGACATCATGCTGTGCCCAAAACAGTGAATCGAATTTCTGAGCGTTCGACAACTCAATCCTATGCGACTTCTTGAAGATCGAATCCGGCAGCTGCCGATTGATTTTGAAGTCGTAGATCACAGACGCCTGCTCGACGACGATACGGGGGAACGAGAACCCCGCGAGACCAACCTCAATGTCGCCGCTGAGTCCGATATCCATCGGCATCCAATAGCGGTTCTCATAGAAACCGAACTGTTGCGTGTAGCGAAGATCGAACCGTGTGACAAACGGAATCGAGAAAGCTTCATTCGGCGACATATCGACGGCAATCAGTGCATACGTGTCGCCGATGACATCGAGTTTGCCCCGGAAGAGTGGCGTGATGCGGGATTTTGGTGTGACGCTAATGGTGTAAACGGGCGTTTCATCCCGTTGCCGCGTCTTTACCAGTTTGAAAGCATAATAATCGAATGCTTCTGGCGAGGTCGGCCCGACGAAACGAAACCCGGCGAAGTTTATGTCATCGTCATAAAAATTGACGATGAAGCCGCCGACAGCAACCCGCACGCCGCGGGACAGATTCTCCGTTTTCCTTTGTTGCCGGATGACTTCGCGAAGTGTGTCCCCCTGACGCCAGTATCCCGTCGTATACGACTCCGTAATCGCCGAGATTGCTGTATCAAAGCGCATGACCAGGCGCGTGAAGGCGTCGAATTCATAGGAATGGAGATTCGCTGTCCATTCTTTCTTGCGCTGTATAACCTCACGCATAATCGCGATCGCAGGATCTTCGTTAGTGACAAGGACCTCCGGCATTTGAATCGCAGAGGGTTGGAGACGCGGGCTGTACTCGGCAGATTGTTCTAGCGAGACGCGGAGCGTGTCGGATCGATACCCGATGAAACTGTAGACGACGGTGATGCGGTCCCTTTCCAGGGCAAGCCGATAGACTCCCAACGAATTTGCGACGGTCCCCTTCGCCGTCCCCAAAACGCGAATGTTCGCCGCCGGAAGAGGAGAGTTCGTCACCGCATCTCTTACCGTACCCGAAAGTGTCAAGACCTGTGACAAGGCGGGGAATGCAAGAAATAGGAAAGGAAGGGGGATAGAAACGATTCGAGAGGTCATCGGGGAACGACTGTAGGTGGAAATACGGTTTCCCATCTTGACGAAAGAAGGGCGGTAAAGTTCCACCGCCGCAGGAAGGAGGTCAAACAACCCCCTTTTTGCACGGCGGTCGTTCTTGGGATCGCCCCGTCAACATGGCCAACATTGTCAGGTTTGCTCACCGTCAAGACGACTGCGCAGATGCGAGAACAATCTCTGCAACATCCTTTACCAGAACGCGATCGGCGGCATCCTTCGTCTTAATCCCGTCCGATAGCATCGTCATGCAAAACGGGCACGCTGTCGCAATCACTGAAGCACTGGTTGCGAGGGCTTCCTCCGTCCTCTCGATGTTGATCCGCTTACCTTCTTTTTCTTCCATCCACATTCTCCCTCCACCGGCTCCACAGCAAAACCCCGTGCTGCGCGAGCGTCCCATTTCTACCAGATCAATGCCGGGGACAGCTTGCAGCAGATCGCGCGGTTGCTCATATACATCGTTATACCGGCCAAGATAGCAGGAGTCATGATAGGTCAGCTTCGCTGCCTGCTCTTTGGTGATCTTGATCTTTCCCTCGTTTACCAGCTGGACAAGGAAATCGGTGTGATGAACGACCTTGTAGTTGCCGCCGAATTGAGGATACTCATTCCGCAACGTGTTGAAGCAATGCGGACAGGCAGTGACGATCGATTTCACGTTGTAGTTGTTCAACGTGGCAATGTTCTCTTTCATTAGGATTTGCGCCAGGTACTCGTTGCCGATTCTCCTGGCGGAATCACCCGTGCATTTTTCTTCAACTCCCAGAATCGCGAATGAGACGCCGGCCTGCTGGAGAAGCCTGGCCAGTGCTTGAGTGACTTTCACATAACGACTGTCGAAAGCGCCCGCACAACCAACCCAGAACAGAATCTCCGCATCAGGTTTCTGCTGCAGTGTCGGGATGTTCATTCCTTCTGCCCAATCAGCCCTGCTGCTCGCAGGAAATGCCCACGGTGAGAAATTGTTTTCGAGATTTCGGAAAACGACCTGTACCTCGGGCGGGAAATTCGACTCCATCAAAACAAGGCTGCGTCGCATGTCAACAATCGCGTCGACGTGCTCGATATTCACGGGACATTCCTGCATACAAGCCATGCAGGTCGTACATGCGAACAACTCCTCGGCCGTGATGTAATCATGGACTAGGGTCTTCTCCAGTGGACTCTTCTGCCCTTCTGCTCCGGGGACTTCCTTGGCGCCGGCAAGAACGAGAGGAGCTTTCTCCTCAAGCCTTTGCCGAATATCCATGATGATCTTACGAGGGGAAAGAATCTTCCCCGTTGTGTTCGCTGGACATGCCGCTGTACATCTCCCGCACTCCGTGCACGTGTAGCCGTCCAACAACTGCTTCCATGTAAGATCCTGTATATCGCTCGCACCGAATTTCTCCACATTCTCTGCTTCGAGATTGATCGGCTTGATCGCCCCTCTGGGCTTGGAAGCCGAGAAGTATACGTTTGGAATGGACGTCAGCACGTGCAAATGTTTTGAATACGGGAGATAGTTCATGAAAACGAGCACTATCCCGATGTGCACCCACCAAAAAAGCTCAAACCAAACCTGTAAAGAATCGTGTGACATTGAGGCGAACAGAGCCGTGAATGAACCAGATAGGAATCTTCCACCCAGGGAAGTGCTCCCTTCAAGCAGAAGACGGGTCGCGTTCTGGCCCAACATGCTCAGCATGATGAAGAAGATCATCATCAGGATGAACGTTGCATCCATGGAACTGTGGCCAGCAAGTTCAAGCCGTTTCGGCCGCAAAACATATCGCCGGTACAGCGCAACAAGAACAGAAAAAATCACGAGGCCGCAAAAGAGATCCTGGAGAAACACTAGCGGCGCATAGAGAAAGCCAAGGAAACGAAACGAAAACCCCGGAACAATCCCCTCTCCGATCGACTCCAGCACAGCCGTGAGCAGCACAAGAAAACCCCAGAAGATGAATGCGTGCATGAAGCCAGCGAATGGCTCGCGCAGTATCTTCGATTGGCCGATCGCAACGACAAGCGTCTTCCTCAAACGTGCCATGGGATTCTCAAACCGGCTGTCCGGCTGGCCGAGGCTCAGGTATTTGACCAACCGGCGCACGCTGAATGAGAAAACGCCGAGCGCACCGAGGAGTACCAGGAGAAAGAGATAGTTCTTCGTCGTCATTGAGAGCAACCCCTAACCTCTGTATTCTGATTCCATTATTGTGACGGCCTCTCCGGCAATACTGACCTGCCGCACGCCGTGACCGGTCACGCGCAGCCTCACCTTGACTCTGCCTCTTCGACCTATGTCATCACCTTGTTCAGCGATGAACTCCATTCGTCCGTCAGGAAGCAGGAACGACGGAATTGGAAAATCCTGGTGAATGGCATATTGGTAGAGATAAACTCCGAGCGGCCCATTGGCAGAGCCGGTGACAGGATCTTCGACAATCCCTAAGTCGGGAGCGAAGAACCGTGAGTGCACCGCTGAACTCTGTTCGATTGTCTCGAGACAAAATATGCTGATCCCTAGTGTTTTTGTGGCTCTCGTATAGGAAGCGAGCAGGCTCAAATCCGGCTGAAGCGACTTGATCACAGAAAGCTTCTTCAGAGGAAGATAGAGGTACGATTCAGAAACGAAAGGGAGATTCTTCTGAACATCCGACGGACGAATCCTGAGAGCCTTGAGAAGCGCTGATGGGACTTTTTTGTGTACCCGGAATTCCGGGATGGGGAGCTGAAACTCGATCATCGTTCCCGAATATCTCTTGTCGACCATGATTCCAAGAATCCCGCTTCTCGTCTGGAGCCTGAAATGATATGTCCCCAGGCGTCTCATCCCGTACATCCCTGATTCCGCAAGGGCATGAAAACCCGCAATTGTCGCGTGACCACAGAGGGGCACCTCGGCCGCAGGAGTGAACCAACGTATCTGGATGTCGGCGCTCCTGAGCGTCGGCGGTAGAATGAACGCGGTTTCAGAGAGATTCATCTCACGCGCGATATTTTGCATCGCCTTCTCGCTCAGTCCCTTGGCATCAAGTACAACCCCGGCGGGATTGCCGGCGAATGGCTCCGTCGTGAATGCATCAACATGTTTGATTCTGTACGATTTCATTGCGCGCCCCTTTCTCCGATTCTGCAAACTGGCTCACATCTTCTCTTTGCCGATGAGCTGAACAAAGATGGTTCGGTCCCGCGGCTGGTTGTCGTGGTCAATGAGGACGATTTGCTGCCACGTCCCCAGTAAAAGCCCACCTTGGGAAAACGGTATTGTCAGGGATGGACCCATGAATGCCGCACGAACGTGGGAATGTCCGTTGCCGTCGTGCCACGTATCATCATGATGGTACCGGGCTCCCTGAGGAGCGAGCCGCTGTAATGCCTCCGGAATGTCCCGGCGAAGCCCTGGTTCAAACTCCGTTGTCGTGACCGAAGCCGTTGAGCCCGAAACGAAGACCGTGGCGAGCCCTTCTTGAAGCTTATGTTGAGCAAGGATTGCGGCGACATGTTCCGTAATATCGACAACGTCTGAATTCCCTCGGGATGAGACGGTAAAGCGCTCGGTCACGATTTCCATAGCCGTAATGCCGTAAGATTTTTTTGATCTTTGATGAAGAGAATATATGGATGTCTTGCGAAAAATGAGTCAGGCACGTAACCCGCCAGATTTCGGCCGATCACGTCAGCGAAAACACGCTTCTTCTCCGGAAGGCGGTACACGATCAGGTTGTTTTCCAGCGTCGAGCTTCCCGTGCTATCGCGCCTCTGGACATGACAGTTAAACACGAGGACATCGTTTTGCCAGAGGTACTCAACTCTCCCCGAAAGCTCCTTTCCTTTTGTTTCTTTTCGGACCAGAGCCGCCAGCGCTGGGTCGACCTCTTCTTCAACAAAAACCTCTGGCAGCGTCACTTCGGGAAGGCTTTGCTCTTCGGCCGCCTGGCGGCGAAGTGCGTGGAGTTCTTCCAGGGATGCGTCATGCGTCTTCAGCAGCACACCTGATTGAAGGTCAATCTCATATCCGACTCTTTTCTCAAAGAGGTCCCTGTACACGATGACCAGATTTTCGTGCCCAAACCAATAGGCCACGTCATCATTGCGCCAGAGCTGAACACCAGACGCCGCATCGAACGCCCGTATCCCTTTGTGTTCCGGCATGTCGGGTTTCGCGAATGCGTGGAAGAGAACGACATTCTTCTGGACTGCCTCGATTCCAACCCACCATTGCTCATCGAGACGCAAATCCCTCCAGAGCACCTTTCCTGTGGACATTTCAAGGCAGAAAAAGGATGCGACTCTGTTTTCCGGATCTCGGCATTCCCCCACCAATGTTCCGTGTTCAGCGAGCACCATTCGCCATATGATACTGCCGGCTAAATACGTCCACTCAGGAGAAAGACGGTCAGACTTGAGAAATGAGAACATGGTCATCAGAAATTTCCGATGAACGTATCGTTTTTTTGAGGAATTTGCAAGGGAGTGACCGGACAAGCGAAAGTGCGAGATGTCAGAGGTCGACGCGAATAGAATCAACCGTCATGGCGCCGAAAATGCCCAGTCCACCCTGAATGTTGGAATAATCTGGTTGATCTGTCCTGACGGAGAACTCGTCCTGGAATCCGTTTGCAAGGTTGTAGTACTTGTAGAGATTGGCTTCAACTTGCGTGAGGATATACGTCGCTGTCAACAGCTTGTATCCGTCGGTCCCATATTGGTCGACGATCTTTGTAAAGAACCCGGTGTAGACCGTGATGGGAAAATGGACAGTGATATATGGTTGCGAGACATCGGAAGTCCTCCGAGTCAGCTTCGGGTAGTTGTACTGTGCAGTCGCACCGGAACCAGAAAGGCCTGAGGTGGGAACCTCTTCGCGCTTGTGAACCCAGTCTGTTCCCACACGGACCAGATAGTCCAGATACAGGCGCACGACATACCCGCGCGTAAGCGGAGACACCTTGATCGTGACAGTGACATCCTCGCTGTTGTACCGATCGGGGGCCTTAAGGACGAACGGATTGTTCGGGATCAGGAGACCGGCATCGGGAACACTGACAGTGGCAGAGGCATTTCCCTGGTCGGAAGCAACCGAGAGACTATAGCTTTTGCCAAGACGCATGTGCCACGGATACGCGATGTAGGCCCCGATATCATCAGTGTAGCGACTCTTGTCAGCGCGTGTTATGGACGTGTCCCGAAGCCTGTATGTTGTTGAGTCGTCGGTGAGAGTCACGGTGGCCTTCCGCACATAGGTATCAGCAGTCACCTCTGCCGGGTCGAACCCTGAGGGATTGTAGGTCGTGAACACACGAACATATTGACTGTCGGAAGAGTTTGACAGAATGGAATACACCACCAGCCGCTTCTGATAGGGGCCTCTTGGATCAAAACTGTTCTCGCATCCAGAAATCAATACCAGAACAAATCCAAGGACGAAAAGACTGATGGTATGTGGTTTCATTCGCTGCAAAGCGCGTTTCCTATCATCAAAACTCTATTGTTAACGTTGCCGTAGGGAAGAACGGAAGCATCGTTGTTTGCTGTCCCGTCTTCCTATCGAAGTAGAAAATATTTTTGTGATTGTACACATTCACGATGTGCACCCCGAGGCTCCCCGTGATGGGTCGAAGTGCGAACCGATATGTCGCGCTAGCATCCAGGCGGTGATATGCCGGAAGCCGCGCAGCATTTTTGTCTCCGAGAATGGCGTACGATTTCCCCGTTTCGCCCACATAGGATCCGCGGAAAATATCCGTCAGTCCCAACCGGTCGTAGTAACCAATGGTCTCGGTGAACGGGAACCCCGAACCAAACTCCCATCGAAGGGTCAGATCGACGCCTTGTGCGGCATGCACAACAGTTAAGAGATTGAGGTTATGCCTGCGATCATAGCGTGGATAGTACGTAAATCCGCTTGCCGTAACACGCGTCCATCCAAGAGTGTATGCTGCATAGACGTCGATGATATCGCTCGCGTACCGGATGAGTGTCTCAAATCCATAGGCCGCTCCTGTCCCGCCAATGTAATCAGGATCCAGGGCGTCAACTTTGTCGCGATTGTACATGACGAGCGAACTGTAGTTCTTGTAGTACGCCTGGAAGTTCGTGGACAACGATCTCAGGACATTTCCTTCCAATCCGACGACGAAATGATCGGCCTGTTCAGTCTTCAGGCCTTCCGGGACCTGGATCCACGCGTCGAAAATGGAGATGACATCATCTTCGTTGTTGACGGTGATGATGTTCTGAGTAAATCGTCCGTACGAGAATTTCGCCTTCCAGTTATCGAAAAGAGCATAACTCAGATTGATGCGGGGCTGCAGTGTCTCGATGCCGCCTTCCCTTGCCATCAAGCTCCCGAAATCAAAGAAGAGTCCCACATCAGCCTGAAGCCGGCTTGGAGCGGTCTGGTACCGCAACCATGTCGACCCATTGACAAAGGAGCTTGTGAGCTCAGTCGTCACTCCGTAATTGTTCACGACGGTGTAGTCGAGATTCGGAAAGCTGAATTCAAACCCGAAGAAAAACAGATCATGCGTATCGGTGTAGATCGTCGCGTTTGCACGAACGCCTGTTTCGCGAACAGACGTTGAGGCGGGAGTAACACTTTTTGATGATTTCGGATCCCTGTCCGCCACAAACGAATTCTCGAATCCCACCGCTGTGATGTACACCCTGTCCTGAATCAGACCAGAGGCCACAAATCCAGTGGCGCTTGTCCGCCACGAATAGTCCGGCTCGTTTGGATTGATAGATTTCAAGTTGTCACCGCTCAAAAACGATTGAAGGCTGTATTTCCCCTGCGATTCTCCCGCCTGGAACGTTAGCTTCACAAATGCATCATAGAATGAGAGCGGAAGGTCCTTGTTAAGGAATTTGCTGAAGGTCTCTGAAAAGAGAGATTTCCTGCCGCTCACGAGCCAGCTGAGATTCCCTGATGCGGGACCTTCCACCTGTAGTTTCGTGGAGAGAAAATTGATATTCGCTCGTCCGCCTATTCCGTTGGATTTGCCATCCTTGGTGGTCATATTAACCACAGATGACAGCCTCCCGCCAAACTCGGGCGGAAAAGCGCCAGTATAGACCTCGGTTGTCTTGATGATGTCTGAGTCGAAAATGCTGAAGATGCCAAATGCGTGATAGGGATTGTAGATTCGCATTCCATCGAGAAGAATCAGGTTTTGATCGCCGGCCCCGCCGCGAACATAGAACTGGGAATTGACATCGCTGGTCGAGACAATACCGGGCAGGATTCTGATCGACCGGAACACATCCTCCTGAACTGTCACCGGAACCGCCCTGATATCGCGCTGGTCAAGAACATGAACGCTTGTATGAATCTCGGTCAGTTCGCGCTTTGCGATGTCGGTAACCATCACTTCGGAGAATTCAACAGGCTTCGAAGGAAGCTGGAAATTCACAATCACAGGCTGGTTGCCACGTACCTCGACGCTAACAGTCCTTGTCTCGTACCCTATGGAGCTCGCCTTTATCTGATAGCGTCCTGGGTACACATTTGGAATGAGATAGAAACCCTGGAGGTTGGAGCTCGCGCCGCGAGTGATCCCCTGAATGGTAACACCCGCGAAGGGAATTCTCTCCCCGGTCGTGCTGTCGGAAACAATGCCACGTATGTCCACCCCCTGCGCCACGACGACAAAGGGGATGAAAACAAACGCCACCAACCGACCGACAGTGCGGAAAACCATCAATCAAACCTTCCTCTGAGTTCCTTCAAAAAAATAAACATTTTCCTCCTGAGATGCTAACAGAATGGGATGAAGCGGTCGCGACTGCCGATCTTCTCTTTACTCTCCCCCGCAGGTTCAACTCTCTGGGTTCACATTCGGCGTTTGCTCGACTCATTCTTTTCGACAAATTCGTTTTCCCGCCGACACGTCACGCGGCAAGACTGAACAAGAGGGTCCGGCTTTCCTGCAGAGCGAACGGAAAGCACTTCGATCAACACTTCTGTGTTTCGCACTGTCAGGGCCATCCCCCTCTGCACCTCACGACGCACATAACAGAAGCGGGCGGTCCATCGATCACCGCCCGCTTCCCGACACAGTCACCGACAGGTGACAAAGGCCTTACCTGTTTTCAGCAACGATCGTTCCCTTGGTCTCAGACCGTGTGAAAACTGAGGTTTCAAGGTGTGTGACGTATCAAGACAGAGCACCCTCCACACAATAGAATGTCCAGCGAACAAAATGATTGAAAGAAGAAAGGAGTGCATCTG
>JBGPAN010000044.1:0-13575 GCA_041480785.1 Bacteroidota bacterium
CATCGTACATCCCTTCGCGTCCGCCCTCGCGGCCATAGCCACTTTCCTTGTACCCTCCGAAACCGGCAGCGGCATCGAAGAGATTCGTTGAATTGATCCAAATCGTTCCTGCTTTGACCTTGCGGGCAACGTCCATCGCTGTGTCGATATCCTGTGACCAGATCGACGCCGCCAGACCGTACCGCGTATTGTTGGCGAGCTGAACCGCCTCAACGGGCGTACGGAAGGTGAGGGTCACCAGCACGGGACCAAAGATCTCTTCCTGGGCGATGGTGTGTGAAGGCTCGACATTCGTGAAGAGTGTTGGAGGAAGGAAATAGCCTCCTTTCGGGCAAACCACGTTTTCCGGTTGCCACATCACTGCGCCTTCCTTCTTACCGACCTCCATGAGTTCTGTGATTTTCTTCAGCTGCTCGGCGTTGTTGATTGCGCCCATGTCCACCGCCTTGTCGAGCGGATTGCCGACGCGCAGCTTGCGCATGCGTCGCTTCAGCCGCTTGATGAAATCATCGTGGATGCTTTCCTGAACCAGCAGCCGCGAGCCGGCGCAACACACTTGTCCTTCATTGAACCAGATTCCGTTGACCACTCCCTCAATCGCTGAATCGAGATCGGCGTTGTCGAAGACTATGAACGGTGACTTGCCGCCCAGCTCCATCGTCAGATGCTTGCGAGAGCCGGCCGTTCCTTTTCGAATGATACGTCCAACTTCCGTCGAACCCGTAAACGTAACCTTCCACGGAACGGGATGTTCGTATAGCATCGTGCCGGTCTTGGAGTCGCCGGTGAGGACATTGACCACCCCGGGGGGGAGCTTGACTTCCTTCAGAAGAATGTCAGCGAGCAAGAGAGAGGTTAATGGTGTGGATTTCGATGGCTTGATGACTACCGTGTTCCCTGCAGCGATTGCAGGAGCGATTTTCCAGGCGAGCATCAGGAAAGGAAAATTCCATGGGATGATCTGTGCGATAACGCCCCCCGGTCGATACCCAGGGAATTCGCGCTCCATCGTCTGTGCCCAACCGGCGTGGTAGTAGAAATGTCTGATGACCACGGGTATATCGATATCCCTGGTTTCCCGGATTGGTTTGCCGTTATCGAGTGACTCCAGGACGGCAAAAATACGGGCGTGCTTTGCGACTGCCCGTGCGATAGCGTAGAGGTAGCGTGCTCGTTCGTGACCCGAGTGAGTGCTCCAGGTTGGGAAAGCCTTCGTGGCGGCATCAATCGCAGCATCAACATCTTCCCGGGTACCGAGAGCGATTTCGGCAAGCACTTCATCGTTTTTTGCGGGATTGATGGTCTTGAAATACCCGCCGTTCTTCGGGGCTTGCCAAGCGCCGTCGATGAAATGGGAGAACTTCGAGCCGTGCGACTTCAGCCACTCCCGCGTACGTGCCTCTGATTCCGGCGCGGGGCCGTAATCCAAGGTTTCGATGAGTGATGAGAGCTTTTCTTTATCCATTGTGCTTTCTCAAATTAGAGTGCTGAAAAAACTAGAAGTAAATCCGAAATGCAAAAAACGAAACACGAAAGAAATCAAATCAAACTCTAAATTCTAAATCTCGAACAAATCCTAAATCCTAAGTCCTAAGCTTCAAAAAAATCCAAAATGCGCAAATCACACACGAGAGTTGCGGTTTGGGGTTTCTAATTTAAGATTTCGATTTTGTTTAGTGTTTCGATATTCGGATTTAGGATTTTGACTATGTCACGCCATAGGGTGGTACTGCGCATTTGCGTATCGCCCGAACACTAGATGCCGGAGTTGACGCTCGATGTCGTTCAACAAACTACTCGCTCCGATGCGAAAGAGATCGGGCTTGGTCCAATCCAGTCCCAACTCTTCCAGCATCAATGTCAGCCAGAGCATGGAGTCCTTTGCAGCGCGGATGCCTCCGGCAGGTTTAAATCCTACGCGCCGCTTGCCGAGCACCCCAAGGTCCATGAACCTGCGGATCTGACGAACCATGACCAGGCCGATCGGAAGAGTCGCATTCGTCGGCTCGAAACCGGTAGAGGTTTTGATGATGTCCGACCCAGCCATGATCGCCACGGCAGATGCGGCGGCGACATTGGTCAAGGTTTCGAGATTTCCCACACCAAGGATCGTCTTGAGCTTTGCCCGCGATCCGCACACCTCGCGATACGCAACGACTTCATCGTAGAGCGATTTCCATTTTCCCGTCAGCACTTTCTCCCGACTGATGACAACATCGATTTCTGTCGCCCCAGCTTTGATAGCGAGGTCTATCTCCTTGAGCTTCAGTTGCTGAAACGTCTGTCCTGCCGGAAATCCGGTCGCGACTGATGCTACCGGAATGCGGCCGTCCAGGAAATGGGCAGCCGACTTCACCTGAGCGGGGTAGACGCACACTGCTGCGACCGTGAGAGGAGAGCTGATCCCAAGCGCGTGAACAATCTCCTGTTCCAGTGGTGCAAGAGCTTTGGAACACAGGCGAGCCACTCTTCCCGGAGTGTCGTCCCCTGCGAGTGTCGTCAGGTCGATGCAACGAATGGCAGCAAGATACGCAGCGACCTGCGCTTCGACTTTGAATGAGCGGCGGGTTCCAAGCTCTATTGCCCGTGCTTCAACGGCGCTTCGGTTGACGCGCAGGGACTGGACCAGTCCGATATCGAATGGAATGGGAGGATTTGTTGACAACCTCTCGCTCGTTCTTGGTTTCGACGTTGCAGATGATCGTGAGCGTGAATCGACATTCCGCGGTCGGTTGGCTTTCGCCGTCGCTTTGGTACGGGTACGTGCTGTTTTCATAGAGCCACTTGTCTGTGGAACAGTTATTCGGAAATGATTCTCTTGGCTTCCCTACCAAGTGCTCAGTCACCCCTTCGACCCTTCGATTACACTCAGGGTCGAATCCTGAGCACCGCCCTGAGTTTGTCGAAGGGCCTGTCGAACCCTTCGTCTCCTCTTGAATAACCCTTGTGGTCGCTCAGGGTTCGATCCTGAGCTCGTCGAAGGATCGAAGGATTCGAAAGAAGGGGTCCAGAACATAGCCTCAAGCCTGGTTCTGGATTCCCCGCCAACAAGAATGGCGGGCAGGCTGCTTTCGCAGGAATGACTTATTTCCTTCTGGGCTGCTTCGCGCGATTCTTCTCTTCCTGGAGAGTCAGAAACCGTTTCGCGACACCTTCTTGGCCAGGATGCGGAAAAAAGTTTAGGGTGTAGACCCTGACACTCCGAGGGGGCTTTTGAGTCAACCCCCTTCATAGTACCAAAATACCGAAATACTTACAAACTGTATGTTGAACCGGAAGAGCCCCGGGATAGGAGCGACCGGAAGGCGAACGTCACTCGATCCTTTGACAAATCATTCATCTTATGGTGCAACAACCTTCATCACGCACTGTTCGCAGTCGAAGTCAAGCTTGTAGCTTGTCTTGCCATCCGAGAGAAAGAGCTCCTCTGCGCTTCCTTTGTCGCCCCTGCAAAGGTCGAACTGGAACTTCAGGCAATACCGCGTTGTCATGAGGATTTTTCCGGAGGCATCGGTCTGGAGTTCGAGTCCCTTCTCAATTTCCTGAACTCCATGCCGTCTGTAAAACCTTACAGCTTTTTCATTGACCACGTTCGCAGAATAGTCAAGGTGCTTTTCCGGATAGGGGAAATCATTTGGGATTATTGTCCCCACCTGCCGCGGAATATTCCTGGTACGTTCAGCTACCAACGCAGTAATGCAATCTCGCCTGAGCTGATTGAGCATTCCTACGGGAAGAAAGAACGCTTGCTTCAGTCTGATGGTGACACTCTTCGCGTTGAAAATCGTATCTCCGAGCTTCGAGAGCTGCATTTTGATTGTCTCGAGTGCTGCGCCGGGTTTTCGTGCAGTTTCTTTCGCATGCGCAAGACGATGTGTCGCTTCGTTGCCGTCCTCATCGACTGCGCGCAATTCAAATCCGTCCGGGCTCTCATCAAATGTAAGGTCAATGTAGATGGTGCGACTGGCACTGTCCGATTTCAGGAGTTGCACGAACTCGTGGTCGTAGTTGCGGTACACGACCACGCCGGGTTCGATTCCCTCCATGGAGTTCGGGAAGATACAGTTTCCTTTGACCCGATTGATATTGATCCCCATCAACTCGTCGTCTCCGCCAAAAAAGCAGATGCCGTCTCCATTGTGGAGGTCCTCGGCAGTCTGTAGCGCAAAGAATCCGTTGCCGACAGATTGCACGGTGCCCAGGAGCTTTCCGACAGACTTTGGAGTGCGCAGCGAAACAATCTCGTGCCGCCTGCCCCGAATGAAGTAGTCTGTGGTGCCACGATTGAAAGTTTTTTCCGGGTCTGGAGAGAAGAAAAATGTCGTCTTGCCTGAAGACGAAGGACGGAATCCCTTGCGTTCCTCGATGACAGCGTCGAGCTTGGCTCGGTAAAATGCCGTAATGTTTTTGACGTACGATGCTTCTTTCAGACGTCCTTCGATTTTGAACGACGTCACCCCCGCGTCGACCAAATCGGATAGATAATCCGACAAGTTCAGATCCTTGAGAGACAGCACGTGCTGGTTGCTCGCCAAGACGTTTCCGCGGCCGTCCGTGAGCGTATAGGGCAAACGGCACATTTGTGCGCATTCCCCTCTGTTGGCACTCCGGCCCATCGCCGCCTGGCTGAAGTAGCACTGTCCGCTGAAACTCACACACAGCGCACCATGCACAAAGAATTCCAGGTCGAGTGTGGTTGCCTTCCTGATTTCGCTCACCTGTTTCAGTGACAACTCGCGGGCAAGAATGACGCGCTGAAAACCGACACGTTCCAGGAATTGAATTCTGTCGATATTGTGGTTATGCGTTTGTGTGCTAGCAAAAAGAGGGATGGGAGGGAGGTCGAGTTCCAACAATCCCATATCCTGAATAATCAGGGCATCCGCTCCGGCATCGTAGAGCTGATGAATCATGGAGCGAGCTTCCTCGAGCTCGCCGTCGTAGAGAATGGTGTTGAGCGTTATGTAGACCCGCGCCCAGTACCGGTGGGCGTAGGAAATCAGTTCATCAATGTCCTTGAGAGGATTTCCAGCGGCTGCCCGGGCACCGAATTTCGGAGCACCAATATACACTGCGTCCGCGCCATGGTTGATTGCAGCGAGGCCGCATTCGAGGTCACGGGCCGGAGAGAGCAGTTCCAACGATGTTTGCTTGTTTGTCACGCTCCCAATCCCTTCTCCTTCGTATGAGCAACGCCGAAGACACGCACGGTCGTTCCCTCTATAGTAAACAGGAATCTCCAGTGCTTCACCGCAACGATTGATGTGTTCTTGTCGCTTTTTTTGATTCGCCGATAAGCATGGGGGTGTGGATCGCGCGAAAGCAATCCAGAGAGATAACTCTCCAATTCCCGTCGTTCATCCGGCTCCATGTCTCGCAGCACCTTCCTGACCACTGTTGTGAACAACACTCTATAATGAGGAGCACTTTGTTCATTCGACTCGTCAATCCATCCGGCCCTAGCCCTTGGCTGGGATTCGGCGTGAGGGATGTACGGTTTGATGTCGAGCACCGGTGTTCCATCCAGCATGTCTGGATTTTCGATGCGAATCGTTCGCCCTTTAATATCAATGAGTTTGCAGAGCGACAAGCCGATGGGATTGGGGCGGTGAGGTGAGCGCGTTGAAAAGAGTCCGCGCTTCGTCCTTCCGCCGTGTGGTGGAAGCACTTTCGGTTTCCAGTTCTTGTTCTCGTGGAACCAGAAGATGACCCAGATGTAGTCGAATCCCTGGAGGTCGTCGAGTGCCTGCTCTAAATTGCAGCGCTCATTGAGCGTAATGACACCGACGGTTTTATCAGTCGCTGAGGCGGGCTGGCGCGGCGCTGCGTATTTTGATTTGAAGGGCGTGTGCACCACACCGATGGGATGAATGTCGAGCTTGGGTTGCTGCATACCGACAAGATAAGGGAGAATTGGTCGAATTTCTATGTCTTCTGAAGAAGTGCTTCTGATGGATGAGATCCGGCGAGGGAAGGCGGATCTTGTTCGGGCAGATGCTCCACAGAAACCGCACCGCCCGACTCAAAGGCCGGGCGGCATTGACTCTCTTGGAACCCTTGGACGAATCAACGATTTGGCGGGACGATTGTGTCGCCGGGAAGATCGCGGTTCACTATATGATCGACATCGAAGGAAAAGACTTTTTCGGGATGCGTCATGCGGACCGTCTTCACGCTTTTGACGTTTGAGAGTGGCCACAGAACCACATCTCCGTAGCCATTGGTGCTCTTTTGACTTGACCAGAAAATCATCCCCATCTTGTTTTCCTTCATGAACCAACCAAGGAATACAACAGAGTGTCCGAGGCCGTGAACCCAGGAAATGTTCATGAAGTCTCCCGGACGTGCGCGCTGAGGTTGGATTTCTTCGCCCATACCTGAATACTGCACCAGCGCATAGTGAGTTCCCCAGCCATCATCGTTCCATTTTCCCCAGAACTTGATTCTGTCTTCGCGGCGAGAGCCATCCGGTTCCTGCATATGCAACGATTCGAGACGCTCCGGAGAGAGACGGGTTCCGCCATCCGGGAAGATCAGGTTGAGGGTCTCGATAAACACTCCGTACGATGATCCGCTGCAGTAGCTCGTGGTGCGGGGTGGATCGAGCAATGGTTTCCGAAAGAGACTGAGTTGGTATCCGATGGGTGACTCTGTTGGCTTAGCCGATATGCCGGTGAAGTATCCTCCGCCGTCCATTGCGTGCGACTGGACGATGTCGACTGCTTTCAGCACGGCGAGATTGTAGCCCTGGACGTACTTTTTGAACATCGCCTCATGATTCAAATGCTGCTTCGCTGACGGAACATCGGCCGAGTCGACTAAAAGCCAATGGCCATCGTCCAACGTCACCTGATTTATCTGGGCCATGGCGAGTGAAGATGACAAGCAAAGACAGGCAAAAGCTGGTTTTGCAAAAGTCGGAATTCTCATGAGAGCTTCCTTGACTGTTGAGGAACTACAGATATCCTGATCGTGTTGATATGATACACCGGTTGGAAATGTAATGCGCTAATATCTCACTGTTTGCACACAATGTCAAATGAGTCCATTTCGCAGCATCCGTCTTGAACAAGATGAATTCCTAGACGAAGACGGATTTCGTTCGATGCTCAGAACATCAGTAACTCTACATTCAATAACCATCAATAGCATGGAGTACAGTACATGGTAAAGATCAATGCACCGGCACCGGAATTCACCGAGGAAGCGTACATCAATGATGAGATCAAGAAGATCTCGCTGAAAGACTATCGCGGAAAATGGGTGATCCTGTTTTTCTATCCTGCCGACTTCACATTCGTCTGTCCAACAGAGCTTGGAGAGCTGGCTGACCATTATGCAGAGCTGAAGAAGGAGGGGGCAGAAGTAATCTCTGTGAGTGTCGATACTGGCTGGGTCCACAAAGCGTGGCACGACAATTCGGCAACGATCAAGAAGATCACCTATCCGATGCTGGCCGATCCGGCGCGGCGCGTGTGTACGGCATACGGCACGTTGATCGAAGACGAAGGACTCTCACTGCGTGGGACGTTCCTCATTGATCCACAAGGAGTTCTCAAGGCGTATGAAATTCACGACAACAGCATCGGCCGCAGCATCGACGAACTCATCCGCAAACTGCAGGCAGCGAAATTCGTCGCCGAACACGGAGGAGAGGTTTGTCCAATGAACTGGAAGCCGGGTCAGAAGACGCTGAAGCCGGGCTTCGATCTGGTGGGAAAGATCTAGTTTCCCGACGTTTGGTGAGAGAAACCCCTGTGTGTCCTGCTCAACAGGCGTGGGGGGCATTTATTTCTGCTTGGAACTTCACTCTGAACACAAGTGTTTTCCTCTGGAACGCACCCTATTCTTCATCCACAGCTGGAGTAGCTATGAACCAGTACCCCCTTACCGAAGAACACATCCGGTTTTACGAAGAAAACGGATATATTCAAGTCGACAACGTTCTGGACAACACCGAGGTGAGGTTCTTCGCGAAGCTCTGGCTCAAGCCGTCGAGGACAAGAACAAATACAACCTCAACCTGGGCCCCCGAACGGATGAAGGGTACGCAAAGGTATTCTTGCAGATGGTGAACCTGTGTGAGCGCTATCCGGTCCTGGAGGATTACGTTCACAACGTCCGTGTTGCGGAGATCGCCCGAAAGCTCACGCGCTCGAAGTTCGTGCGTCTGTGGCACGACAAGGCGCTGATCAAATATCCGAAGGACAGCAAAGCAACGGCGTGGCACCAGGATACTGTCTACTGGCCGATGAACGAGGCGGGAGGGCTCTCATGCTGGATGGCGCTGGATGACGTGACCGTGGAGCGAGGCTGTATGTGGTTTGTGCCGGGCTCGCACAAGCTTGGGCCACTTCCGCCGATTGATCTTGGAAATGTGTCGCCTGACAACCTGGATGCATTCTTGCCGGCATCCTTCCGGGGCGTAAAGCCGGTGGCAGTTGAGTTGAAGCCTGGGAACTGCACATTCCACAATGGACTGACTTTCCACTATGCCGGTCCAAATGTGACCGACATTCCGCGTTGGGCGATGGTCACAATCTTCATACCGGCAGGGATCACCTACAAAACACACACACACATCGTCGGCGACCGTAGCAATCTCCAGCCGGGAGAGAAGTTTCACGGTCCGCTCTTTCCGGTTCTTGCCCGCGATTGAGAAGCCAGCGGAATCGAATCGGCAAGCACCTTCGGTTTTCCCCCCAAATTTCCGTATCTTCAAATACGATCAGCCACCTTCCCCATGCACACCTCTTGTTTGGAAGCGGGTGTACCAAAGACTCTGCTGAGTGAAGAATGGAGATACGTGACGGCGAACGAAACATGTTCTTCCGTCGGTGACGTGCGGGTGAATAACTTACTGAAAGGGCAAAGATAAATGCGTACCAGCTATATTATTACCATAGCGATTCTCCTTGTGTTTACAGGATGCAACCAGTCGGAGCTCGAAAACAAGAACAAGGAACTTCAGAATCAGCTTGCGGCGAAGGACCAGTACATCGAAGAAGTCAGTTCGGCGATCAACGAAATCCACAATCAACTTGAGAGCACCTGGGCGATGGAGAACAAGGTGATTCAACAATCACTTGCCAGGGAAGGATCCAAGGCACCTTCACATCTGCAAGTGAAGCAGCAAATTCTCAACCGGATCTCTGACATTGATTCCATTCTTGCGGCCAATCGGAAAAAGCTCTCGAATCTTCAGAATCGGCTGAAGAATGCCGCAACCCAGTATGCAGGACTTCAGAAAATGGTGGACGACCTGAAGGCAACGCTGGAAGAGCGCGAGAAAACCCTCGCCGAACTGCAGGCTCGCGTCAAGTCCCTGGAATCCGAGGTCAGCGAGAAGACACGGGTCATTGTTGCACGCGAAGCTACTATTGATGATCAATCAAATGAACTGAATGAGCGAACCCGGCAGATGAATACCGTGTACTATGTTGTCGGGAAGAAGGATGACCTGAAGGGGCAGGGGATTGTTGCGGATGAAGGCGGCTTCCTGTGGGGATTGCTCGGATCGACGACCGTGCTTGCAGGCAACTTCAATTCCGACTTGTTCCAGAAAATGGACAAGACAAAGGAAGCACAGATCGATGTCCCGGGCAAGATCGCTGAAATCATACCGAAGCGTGATGCAGGATCTTTTTCGATCGAAGAGATCTCGGGAGGTCGCACGATACTGAAAATCGTCAATCCTGATCAGTTCTGGAAAGTGAACCGTCTCGTGATCGTTTCCAAGTAACGGGAAGTGAAATTCTCTCCTCCCGATGTAAATGAAACGCCCGAGGCTGCAATCCGGGGGTTTCACTTGATTTAGCCGATTGATGCCTCGTGAAGCTTTCTCTTCGTTCGAAGGACCGTCGATGCCATGCCAGGCAAGTGCCCGCTGATACCAAGGCAGTCAGTGGGAGGGACTGTTCTGTTGGCGCAATAGATCAACGGACGAGCAAGACAAACGAGAAGGAAGCTTGATGCGCTCTGTCATCCTACTGTTCTTTTCTGCCGTTCCCCTTTTCTCTCAAACGCTCTACAATGACACTACCATCACCGAGTTGAGGCTTTCCTTCTACTACACTTCGTGGAAAGACTCTTTGACGAAGCATGTTGCCTCGGAGACAGATATCCCCGCGCGTTTGACGGTCAACAGCGTGATCTACGACAGCATTGGAGTTCGGTACAAGGGGAATTCATCCTACAACGTGTCGTCGGAGAAGAAGCCTTTTAACCTGTCGATCGATGCCTACAAGGAGAACCAACTGCTGGACGGATACAAGACGCTCAATTTGAACAACTTCTTCAAAGATCCGACGTGCGTGAGGGAGAAAATCGCCTATGAAATCGCTGCCCGGTATTTCCCTGCCGTGAAAGCCGCTTTCGCGAGGCTCTACATCAACAACGAATACTGGGGCCTCTATCTCAATGTGCAGCAGATCAACAAGATCTTCCTTCGGGAACACTTTGTCGAGTGGGACGGGAATATGTATAAAGGTGATCCGCCCACGTCATCCGGCGGCGTCTTCGGGGCTGACCTGACGTGGCACGGCGCGGATACTTCCTACTATAGGGCACGATATGAACTGAAAACGAACGAAGAGCAAAACGACTGGAGTGATCTCGTTCGCCTTATCAACCTGCTGAACAATCTCCCCGATGCCACATTTGAGACAGAGATTGCGAAATACTTGAACGTCGATCGCACATTGTGGTACCTCTCATACTGCAGCGTGTTCGTCAATCTGGATTCTTATCTCGGCTCAGGACACAACTACTATCTGTACGACAGTTCGTTGGAAGGCATGGATATGATCCTGTGGGAC
This sequence comes from Bacteroidota bacterium, assembly GCA_041480785.1. Classification (GTDB taxonomy): domain Bacteria; phylum Bacteroidota; class Ignavibacteria; order UBA10030; family UBA10030; genus UBA9647. Next base: position 10,818 of record JBGPAN010000044.1, read on the forward strand.
ATCAACGAGGTGCTCGGGACGTTCAGCAATGAGCAGTTGACGATCGAGCAGCGAGAGAAGCTTTCCCTCCTCTACAAAAACCAGGATGGCGCACGCCCCCTTGTGAAGCGACTCCTTGCGGTCTCCTCGTTTCGTCAACGGTACTACTCCCATTGTCGTGTCATCATGAACGAGACGCTCTCGGAGAGTTATTGGCAACCCAAAGTGCAGAAGTACCAGCAGCTCGTTTCAGCGTCGCTCAGTGCTGATACGCGCAAACTGTACACGATGGCGCAGTTCGCGACAAATGTGACAACCGACATCGTCTCGACGGGGCAGGGCGCGCCCGGGACGATCCCTGGCGTGCTCTCGTTCGTCAACCATCGCCGAACGTACTTGTCGACACTCAATGAGATTGTCGGAGTCGTGCCAATCGTTGTATCTCTGCAGCATGGTCCGGTGCAGCCGACGCAGACCGATTCTGTTTCGTTCCAGGCGGTGATCCGGAACGCAGCCAGCGCATCGATCTGGTGGTCGGTCAACTACTCGCGTTTTCAAAACCGGACGATGACACGTGCCTCCTCCGACTCGACGCTTTTTCGCGTTACACTCCTGCCGTTTTCCCGCAACAACTACGTGCGATACTATGTGGAGGCCGCGGGCGCCAGCGGAGCTTCCGAAGTGTACCCGTCGCACGCAGAATATGTCACTCAATCGTTTGCCGTGACCGGCACAAACCCTCGCCTTCCTGTCGTTATCAACGAACTGATGGCGAGCAACACGAAAACGGTCAAGGACCAGCAGAATCAGTACGACGACTGGATCGAGTTGTTCAACACTTCGAGCGACACCGTTTCTCTCGCAGGCATGTTTCTGTCTGACGAGCTGATGCCGAAGCAGAAGTGGAAAATACCGGCGAAGACGGTGATTCCTCCGAGAGGTTACTTGCTCGTTTGGGCCGATGAAGACACGTTGGATGTTGGCGGTCTCCATGCCAATTTCAAGCTCTCGAAGAGCGGCGAGGTCGTGTTTCTATAGGATACCACGGCATCGGTCATTGTCGATTCGACAGCTTTCGGGGTGCAGGTCGACGACAAGTCGTGGGCGAGGATTCCTGATGGGACGGGGACGTTTCGCATCACCGATGCGACACCCAATTCTCCAAACGAGAAAACCGTTCATGTCAACGGTGAGGCTGTAGCGCCAGACGCATTTAGGCTTTCACAGAACTACCCCAATCCGTTCAATCCGTCCACGGTTGTGAGCTTTCAGCTGTCGTCGGCGAGCTTCGTATCGCTTAAGGTATTTGATGTCACAGGGAGGGAGGTCGCGAGACTTGTGGAAGGGAGCAAAGACGCGGGTCGCTATGAGATTCGCTGGAGTACGACCTTGCCAAGTGGGATCTACTTCTATCGGCCGCAGGTTCGCCCTCTTTCCGGAGGTCGGGCCGGTGAAGTTGTGGAAACGAAAAAAATGGCGCTCTTGCGATAGGCTCGGGTGGATCTGCGGAGCGTCCGATCGTTGTGTTGACCTGCCACGAAGGCTCCTCAGAAGAACATAGGAGAAACCGCACAACCACTTCAGCAAAAAGCCCGGCAACAAGTCCGGGCTTCTTTCTTTTTGCGCTGGCCATGCACCGAGAAGCATGGATGGATAGACCGCAGGCCTATGGATTGCCCTGCCGTTTCTGTTCCAGGTATTGTTTCACCGCACTCGCAACGACATACTCTTCATTCGTCGGTATGACTGCCACTTTGATCCCGGAAGTGTCGTGTGAGATGAGGCCTTCTTTTGGATTGGCGTTGTTCTTCTCCTCGTCAAGTACGATGCCGAGGTTGTCCATGTTTGCGACAATTGCTTTGCGGAGGCGGGCGGAGTGTTCGCCGGCACCGGCTGTGAACACGATGCAATCGGCACCATTGAGTGCCACCAGGTACTCTCCGATGTATCTCTTCACATTATAGACAAACGTCTTGAACGCAAGCTCAGATCGCTTGTCCCCGTTGTCCATCCCTTGTTCGATATCTCGAAAATCGCCGCTGGTCCCCGAGATTCCGTAAATCCCTCCTTTGGACATCAAGATCTTGCCGACCTGTTGCACTGACAGATTCTCCTGCTCCATCAGATACAACAGTCCAAACGGATCAAGGTCGCCAACGCGTTTCGCATTCGGCAATCCGCTTTGCGGGCTCATCCCCATCGAGGTATCGATAGACCAGCCGTCTTTGATAGCGCAGATGGAAGAGCTTCCGCCGAGGTGGCAGGAAATGACTTTCTCTGCGCCAAACAATTCCTTCGCCCGCATTCCGATGTATCGATGAGACGCGCCGTGAAATCCGTACTTGCGAATCCCATGCTTCTCGTAATACTCATAAGGAATTGCGTATAAATACGCCTCGGGCGGAATGTTCACGTGGAAATGGGTCTCGAAGAGCCCAACGCGCGGAACCGATGGAAGGAGACTCTTGAAGACAGAAATTGCCAGCAGATAAATGTCTGTATGAACAGGCGCGAGCGATCGGTATTCCTCCATCGCTTTGAGGACATCGTCTGACAACTCAACGCAGCCGGTAACGCCCTTCGCATGTACTGTCTTGAACCCGACAGCGGCGAGATTGTCGATAAGGTGCGCTTCCTTCATCGAACTCAGCGTCAGGTTGACAGCAACGCGGTAATCGGGCACGGGCTGCTTGAGTACGATCTTCTCTTCGCCGGCACGATTGAATGAGTAGATGCCTTCCTTGTCGCCGATTCGTTCCACGTTTGCCTGGAACAGGAC